>NZ_JBSGZP010000273.1:0-8993 GCF_053611065.1 Streptomyces sp. NPDC054840 | reverse complement strand
GGGTGAACCGGCATGGCGAACTCCATGGTCCGTAAGAGCAGAAGTCGGGGATTTGGGGTCGATGGGCAGCGCTGGAGGCGCCGCACGGCGATGCGACCGCCTTCGATCCGTCGCGTCACCTTCGCTGCGTCGCCCGGTCGTCCTGTCCTGCTGGGGGACGGGGCCGGTGGTGACGGGCGTCGGGGCCGGTCGGCCGGTGCCCGGCCGCGCGGACCGGACTGGGCTTCGACTGGTTCACAGTCCCAGTGCCAGTCGGTAGTACGCCTGGTTCCAGCGGAGATCGCGCTGGAACTGCTTCGGGGTGGTGGCCTCCTCGATGAGGGCGAGTTCCAGGCGGAGCATTTCCGCCAGGTCGTCGAGGTGGTCGGAGGTGAGGGCGGTGCTGAGGACGGTGTGGTGCGGTCCTCCGGCCGTCAGCCAGGATTCGGTGGAGGTCCGCAGGTCGGGGTGGGGCCGCCAGACCGCGCGGGCAACGGGCAGGGCGGGCAGCGGGTGAGGGGGTGCCACCACGTCGATGTCGTTGGCGATCAGGCGGAAGCGGTCGCCGAGGTCGGCGAGCCCGACCACCACGGCCGGGCCGGGGGCCGCGTCGAACACCAGGCGCACCGGGTCCTCCCGCCCGCCGATGCCGAGGGGGTGGATCTCGCAGCTGGGCCTGGCGGCCGCGATGGTGGGGCAGACTTCCAGCATGTGTGCGCCGAGGATGAGCTGGTTGCCGGCTGTCAGGTCGTAGGTGTAGTCCTCCATGAAGGAGGTGCCGCCCGGGAGGCCGGTGGCGGCCACCTTGAGGGCGCGCAGCAGGACGGCGGTCTTCCAGTCGCCCTCTCCTCCGAAGCCGTACCCCTGGGCCATGAGCCGCTGGACCGCGAGGCCGGGCAGCTGGCGCAGTCCGCCCAGGTCCTCGAAGTTGGTGGTGAAGGCCCCGAAGCCGCCGTTCTCGAGGAAGGTGCGCAGGCCGACCTCGATGCGGGCCGCGTAGCGCAGCGAGCCGTGCCGCTCGCCTCCCGGGCGCAGTTCCGGCGACAGGTCGTACAGGTCCTCGTACTCCTTGACCAGGGACGTCACCTCGGTCTCGACCGCGTTGTCGACGACCTCCACCAGGTCGTTGACGCCGTAGGTGTTGACGGAGACGCCGAAGCGCAGCTGGGCCTCGACCTTGTCGCCCTCGGTGACGGCCACGTCGCGCATGTTGTCGCCGAAGCGGGCGACCTTGAGGGTGGCCAGTTCGGCTCGTGCGGCGGCCGCCCGCGCCCAGATCGCGACGCGTGCGGTCGTCACCGGATCGGTGACGTGGCCGGCCACGGTCTTGCGGGGTACGCCGAGACGGGCCTGGATGTGCCCGAACTCGCGGTCTCCGTGGGCGGCTTGGTTGAGGTTCATGAAGTCCATGTCGATGGTGTCCCAGGGCAGGGCCACGTTCGACTGGGTGTGGAGATGCAGCAAGGGCTTGCGCAGCGCGTCCAGTCCGGCGATCCACATCTTGGCCGGCGAGAAGGTGTGCATCCAGGCGATGAGCCCGATGCACCGGTCGTCGGCGTTCGCGTCGAGGCACACCCGGCGGATGGCGTCGGCGTCCGTCAGTACCGGCTTCCACGCCACACGCGCGGGAATGCCGGAGGCGTCGGCCAGCGCGGTGGCGATCTGGCGTGATTGTTGGGCGACCTGCTTCAGCGTCTCCTCCCCGTACAGGCCTTGGCTGCCCGTGAGGAACCAGATTTCCTGGGCGGGGGATGTTTGGCTGGGCACATGGACTCCTGAAGGTGACGTCCCGCAACGGAGGTGAGGGCGGCGGGCGTGGGTGGGGAAGCGGGAACGGCCGGCGGGCGGGGTCAGCCCGCGGTGTGAGCCGTGTCGCGGATGTTCCTCAGGCGGTGCAGCAGGCCGTCGGCGGCGAAGTGGTCGTGCAGGAGCCGGTACTCGGCGAAGAGGGCGTCGTAGGCGTCGGCCCGGGAGGCGTCGGGCGTGTAGACGGCAGGTCGTCGGCGGCCCATGGCGGCGGTGGCCGCTCGCACGTCGGGGTGGACGCCGGCGGCTACGGCGGCGTGGATGGCCGACCCGAGGGCGGGGCCCTGGTCGGACGCGGCCAGGGAGACTGGGCGGCGCAGCACATCGGAGTAGATCTGCATCAGCAGTTCGTTCTTGGCCAGTCCGCCTGCGACGATGAACTCGTACACCGGTACGCCGCCCGCCTCCAGGGCCTCCACGATGACGCGGGTGCCGAACGCGGTGGCTTCGAGCAGCGCGCGGTAGACGTCCTCGGGGCGGGTCGCGAGGGTGAGACCCACGATGACTCCGGACAGGTGGTGGTCGACGAGGACCGAACGGTTGCCGTTCAGCCAGTCGAGGGCGACCAGTCCGTGTCCGCCGACCGGCTGGCCGGCGGCTTTCCGGGTCAGCAGGGTGTGCAGGTCCTCGCCGCGGTCGGCGGCCTCGGCGAGGTAGTCCGGTGGGACTCCTTGGCCCAGTACCCAGGCGAAGATGTCGCCGACCGCGCTCTGGCCGGCCTCGTAACCGTAGGTTCCCTCGACGATCCCGCCGCCCACGACACCGCAGATGCCGGGGACATCGGCGAGGACGGGAGCGTTCACGACGTGGCAGGTGGAGGTGCCCATGATGGCGAGCAGTTGACCGTCCTCGACGGCCTGGGCCGCCGCTGCGGTGACGTGGGCGTCGACGTTGCCGGCGGCCACGGCGATGCCGGGGCGCAGCCCTGTCCACGCTGCTGCCTCGGTACTGAGCGAGCCCACTCGTGAGCCCAGCGCGGAGAGGGGGAATTCGAGGCGGGTGCGTGCGAAGTCGGCGAACCGGGGGTTCAGCGCGGCCAGGTACTCCTCGCTCGGATAGGCGCCGTCCTGGTGGATGCCCTTGTATCCGGCGGTGCAGGCGTTGCGGGACTCGGTTCCGGTGAGCTGCCACACGATCCAGTCGGCGGCCTCGATCCACCGCGCGCAGGTTGCGTAGACGAGCGGATCCTCCTCAAGGACCTGGAGGGCCTTCGCGAACTGCCACTCGGCGGAGATCCGGCCGCCGTAGCGGGCGATCCACTTCTCCCCGCGGGCGTGGGCGAGTTCGTTGATGCGGTCGGCATGGGACTGGGCGGCGTGGTGCTTCCACAGTTTGGGCCACGCGTGCGGCCGTGCGGCGAGCTCCGTCTCGGCGAGGGGAGTCCCGTCGGCCAGCGTGGGCAGCACGGTGCAGGCGGTGAAGTCGGTGGCGATGCCGATCACCGCGGCGGGATCGATCCCCGCCGCCGCCAGGGCCTGCGGGACGGCGTGACGCAGTACGTCCCGCCAGTCCTGGGGGTGTTGCAGGGCCCAGTCCGGAGGCAGTTGCGCACCGCCGTGTGGCAGGTGCCGGTCGATGACGCCGTGCCGGTAGGCGTGGACCGCCGCGGCCAGCTCCTGACCGTCGCGAACCCGCACCACCACGGCGCGGCCCGACAGCGTGCCGAAGTCGACGCCGACCGTGTACTGCTCCGATTCCTCGGAATGCGGGGTGGGCGCGAGGGGATGGGGTGACGTCAACAGAGTGCCTTTCGAAGGAGCCGTGGGGCGGCAGGCGGCCCGGCAGGTGGAGTTGCCGCCCGCAATCCTGGCGGTCGGCCGGGCGGTCCCCCGTAGTGTGAGCGCTAACAATGTCGATAGGCAAGAGCTCTGCGTAGGTCGTACGCGAGCTCCTCTGGCGCAACGGTCTCCGTTTGGGCCGGGCGCCCGAGTGGATCTGCCCGTCGACATATCGAGGATGGAGACTCATCCGGGCGATGCGGCCGGGGCCGAGGCGTCGCGACAAGATGGGGCCCGCCTCGTTGCCGCACCCGACGTGGTAACGGACAGGTAACGCGCGCAAGGGGGTTGAGAACGCGGCTTGTTAGCGCTCACAATGCGACGGCGCGCCCCCGGGTTCCTATGGGGTCGAGCCCGGCTCCCGCCGTGCGGCGCCTCTTCCGTACGCCCTGAAAGGACACCCGTCATGGCTCGCAGAGCAGCTCTCGTCCTCACCGCCACCCTTCTCGCCTCCTCGGCATTGACCGCCTGCTCTACCGAGGGCCCCGCCTCCGGCCCGGCCTCCGGGGCCAAGGCGGACTCCAGCGGCGCGATCACCATGGGCTTCGCCCAGGTCGGCGCCGAGAGCGGTTGGCGTACCGCCAACACCAAGTCGGTCCAGGAGGCGGCGAAGAAGGCCGGGATCGAACTCAAGTTCTCCGACGCGCAGCAGAAGCAGGAGAACCAGATCAAGGCGATCCGCACCTTCATCCAGCAGAAGGTCGACGTGATCGCCTTTTCGCCGGTCGTGGAGTCCGGTTGGGACACGGTGCTGAAGGAGGCCAAGGACGCGGGCATCCCGGTCATCCTCACCGACCGCGCCGTGGACACCAAGGACACCTCCCTCTACAAGACCTTCCTGGGCTCGGACTTCGTCAAGGAGGGCAAGTCCGCGGGCGAGTGGCTGACCAGCGCGTACGCGAACGAACAGGGCCCGGTCAACATCGTCGAGCTTCAGGGCACCACGGGCTCCGCACCCGCCAACGACCGCAAGGCCGGCTTCGCCGACGTCATCCGTGCCGACGGCAAGTTCAAGATCGTTGCCTCGCAGTCGGGCGACTTCACCCGCGCCAAGGGCAAGGAGGTCATGCAGGCGTTCCTGAAGTCCCAGAAGGACATCGACGTCCTCTACGCCCACAACGACGACATGGCCCTCGGCGCCATCCAGGCCATCGAGGAGTCCGGCAAGAAGCCCGGTACGGACATCAAGGTGATCTCGGTGGACGGAATCAAGGACGCCTTCGTCGCGATGACCGAGGGCAAGATCAACGTCGTGGTGGAGTGCAACCCGCTGCTCGGCGACCAGCTGATGGAGCTGGCCAAGAAGGTCGTGGCGGGGGAGAGCGTGCCGACCCGGGTCGAGACCCAGGAGGGCGTCTTCCCGCAGGACAAGGCCGCGGCCGCCCTGCCGTCCCGGAACTACTGACGCGGCAGGTTCCGGTGCCGCAGAAGGCCCGGCCCGGCTCCTCTCTTTCGGATCTCGCGGGCCCGCGAGGCCTGGCACCGGAGCTCGCTCCACCACCCCCACCCATGAGAGGAGGGCGGATGGCATCCCCGTCCACCCCGCGGCCTACGGACGCCGGCGGCCCACGGCCGGTCCTGGAAGCCCAGGACATCCGCAAGCAGTTCCCGGGCGTGCTCGCCCTCGACGGAGTCGCCCTGCGGCTCTTCCCCGGTGAGGTGCACGCCCTGATGGGCGAGAACGGCGCCGGGAAGTCCACCTTGATCAAGGTGCTCACCGGTGTCCACCCCGCCGACGGCGGCACCATCCTCGTCGACGGTCGGTCCCACGCGTTCGCGGACCCCCTCCAGGCGCAGCAGGCCGGAATCAGCACCGTCTACCAGGAGGTCAACCTCTGCCCGAACATCTCGGTCGCCGAGAACATCCTCATCGGGCGCGAACCGCGCCGGTTCGGTCTCGTCCACTGGTCCGCGATGCGGCAGCGGGCGGCCGAGCTGCTGACGGAACTGGACCTCGACCTGGACGTCACCAGTCTGCTCGATTCGCATTCCCTGGCGGTGCAGCAGCTGGTCGCCATCGTCCGGGCGGTAGACGTCTCGGCGAAGGTGCTCGTGCTGGACGAACCCACCTCCAGCCTGGACCGCGAGGAGGTCGCCCAGCTCTTCGCCCTGGTGCGGCGCCTGCGGGACCGCGGTGTGGCCATCCTGTTCGTCACGCACTTCCTCGACCAGGTATTCGACCTCTGCGACCGCGTCACCATCCTGCGCAACGGCCACCTGGAAGGCGAGTACCCCATCGGCGAACTCACTCCGGTGACGCTGGTACAGCGCATGATCGGCGGAGAACTGGCCACCCTCGACCAGCTGTCCGACCGTGCACACGAGGAAGCGGCCGAACGGCCGACCAGCGAGCCGTTCCTCCAGGCACGACAGCTGACCCGCACAGGATCGATCGAACCGTACGACCTCGACATCCACGCCGGCGAGGTCATCGGACTGGCCGGACTCCTGGGATCGGGCCGCACCGAGGTGGCGCGCCTCCTGTTCGGTGCGGACAGCGCGGACGCCGGAGAAGTGAGCATCGAGGGCAAGAAGGTGCTCCTGCGCACCCCCCGTCACGCCATCGCCCGAGGCGTCGCGTTCTGCTCCGAGAACCGCAAGTCCGAAGGACTGGTGGGCGAGCTCACGGTCCGCGAGAACATCATCCTCGCTCTGCAGGCCGCCCGCGGCTGGACCAGGCCGCTAACCCGTGCGAAACAGGACGAACTGGCACGGCATTGGATCGAAGCCCTGGACATCCGCCCCGCCGACCCCGAAGCGCAAGTACGCCACCTCAGCGGAGGCAACCAGCAGAAAGTCCTCCTCGCGCGCTGGCTGCTGACCGCACCCCGGTTCCTGATCCTCGACGAACCCACCCGGGGCATCGACATCGGGGCCAAGGCGGAGATCCAGAAACTCGTGGCCCGCCTGGCGAGCGAAGGCACCGCCGTGCTGTTCATCTCGGCGGAACTCGAAGAGGTCCTGCGCCTGAGCCACCGCATCGCCGTGCTCCGAGACCACCGCATGGTGGCCACCCTCGCGAACGACGACACCGTCACGCCCGAACGCCTCCTCACGACCATCGCCACCGGAGCGGACTCATGACCACCCAGCCCGACCAGTCCAAGGCGGTCGGCGGAATCGGGAGACGACTGGCCGGGCACCGCCTGCTGTGGCCAACGCTCATTCTGCTCGCCCTGCTCCTCGGCAACCTCGCGTTCCACCACGACTTCTTCTCCGTCCGCGTACGCGACGGCCACCTCTACGGCAGCCTCGTCGACATCCTCCAGTTCGGCGCACCCCTCACCCTGGTGGCGCTCGGCATGACCCTCGTCATCGCCAGCCGCGGCATCGACCTCTCGGTGGGCTCCACCGTCGCCATCGCCGGTGCCCTCGCCTGTGGGCACATCTCCACCGCCGCACATCCCGGCAGCGTCACCACCATGCTCACGGCCGTCGCCCTCGCGCTCGGCGTCGCCCTCGTGCTGGGCCTCGCCAACGGGTTCCTGGTGTCCGGACTGGGGGTGCAGCCCATCGTGGCCACCTTGATCCTCATGGTCGCGGGCCGCGGCGTCGCCCAGCTGATCACCGACGGCCAGATCACCACGGTGACCAGCGCCCCCTACAAGATGATCGGAGGCGGCTACTGGCTGACCCTCCCGTTCGCCGTCCTCTTGGCAACCGCCCTCGTCGCACTCACCGCCTTCATCACCCGTCGCAGCGCACTCGGCATGCTGATCGAGTCCGTGGGCGGCAACCCCACCGCCAGCCGCCTGGTCGGCATCCGCGCCGGCGGTCTGCTCGCCCTGGTCTACGTCTTCAGCGCGCTGTGCGCCGCCATCGCCGGGCTGATGATCAGTTCCAACGTCTCCAGCGCCGACGGCAACAACGCCGGCCTGTGGATCGAACTCGACGCGATCCTCGCCGTCGTCGTCGGTGGCACCGCCCTGACCGGAGGGCGCTTCTCCCTCGGCGGCACCGTCCTGGGCGCCCTGATCATCCAGACCCTGTCCACCACGGTCTACACCCTCGGCGTCCCACCCGAGACCACCCTCGTCTTCAAGGCCTTCGTCGTCATCGTCGTCTGCCTCGTGCAGTCCCCGGCCTTCCGGGCCAAGGTCCTGCGCCGCCGCAGGACACCCACTCCCCGCTCCCACACCACGGCGGGCGCCGCCCCGCAGCAGCAGGAGGTACGCGCATGAGTACCGGCATCGCGAGCGCCGCCGCGCGACTCACCCGCCCCTTCGCGACCGTGTCCCCGCGCACCCGCACCCGTATCCCGCTGATGGTCACGGCCGTCCTGCTGGTCGTCATGTTCAGCGTCGGATCGGTGCGTTACGAGGGCTTCCTCTCCGCGCAAGTCGTGCTGAACCTGCTGATCGACAACGGATTCCTCCTGGTCGTCGCGGTCGGGGCGACCTTCGTCATCCTCACCGGCGGCATCGATCTGTCCGTCGGCTCCATGGTGGCCCTGTCGACCATGCTCACGGCCTGGCTGGTCGAGTCGCACGGCTGGCCCCTGGCCAGCGTCATTCCACTGGTCCTGATGGTCGGCGCCGCGAGCGGGGCGCTCATGGGCTGGATCATCCACACTTTCGAGATCCAGCCGTTCATCGTCACCCTGGCCGGCATGTTCCTCGCCCGCGGCCTCTGCTACACGATCAGCACCGAATCCATCAACATCAGCGACCCCACCACGGCAGGAATCGCGCAGACCCGGCTGTACGGCCCGGGGGGACTGTTCGTCTCGATCCCGGTGGTCATCGCCTTGGCCGTGCTGGTGACCGCCTTCGCCGTACTGCACCACACGCGCTTCGGCCGCAACGTGTACGCGCTGGGCGGCAATGAGTCCTCCGCACGCCTGATGGGTCTTCCGGTGGGCTCCACCAAGATCGCCGTATACGCCGTCAGCGGCCTGTGCTCCGCACTCGGCGGCCTGCTGCTGACCTTCTACATGCTCTCCGGCTACGCCCTCCACGCCATGGGCATGGAACTCGACGCGATCGCCGCCACCGTGATCGGCGGCACGCTGCTGACAGGAGGCTCCGGCTTCGTCCTGGGCACCGCCCTCGGCGTGCTCGTCCTCGGCATGATCCAGACGGTCGTCAACTTCCAGGGCACGCTCAGTTCTTGGTGGACCCGGATCGTCATTGGTGCCCTGCTGCTCGTGTTCATCGTGCTGCAACGTCTGATGAGTGGACGCCGCCCTGCCGCCGGCTGACACCCGGCTCCGCTGCCCATCAGCCCAGCAGCCATCAGTCCGTGCCGCCGCGGTCGAGTGCCGTGATCACAGCTTGGGAACACCGCCATGGAACACGTATATGAATCCGCAGACCAGGCCGCTGAGCCCAGGCGGACCGCCTCCGGTCCGCGGACGGGCCGTCCCCTCCGCACGGCCGATGAAAGAACGGGGGAGAGGTGGCGGTTCGGCTTCCCCGGCCGGGCCCGCGC
>NZ_JBSGZP010000272.1:0-8996 GCF_053611065.1 Streptomyces sp. NPDC054840 | reverse complement strand
ACTCCGCCGTCGTCAACGCCGGCGACGGCACCCACGAGCACCCCACCCAGGCCCTGCTGGACGCGTTCACCATGCGCCGCCGCCTGGTCGGCCGCGACGCCGGCCTCGGCAAGGACCTGAACGGCCGCCGGATCACCGTCGTCGGCGACATCCTGCACAGCCGCGTGGCCCGCTCCAACGTCCACCTGCTGCACACCCTCGGCGCCGAGGTCACCCTGGTGGCCCCGCCCACCCTCGTCCCGATCGGCGTGGAGACCTGGCCCTGCGAGGTCTCGTACAACCTCGACGAGGTGCTGCCGAAGTCCGATGCGGTGATGATGCTGCGTGTGCAGCGCGAACGCATGAACGCCGCCTTCTTCCCGACCGAGCGCGAGTACTCCCGCCGGTACGGCCTCGACGGCGACCGCATGGCGAAGATGCCGGAGCACGCCATCGTGATGCACCCCGGCCCGATGAACCGCGGCATGGAGATCACCGCCCAGGTCGCCGACTCCGACCGCTGCACGGCCGTCGAGCAGGTCGCCAACGGCGTCTCCACCCGCATGGCCGTCCTGTACCTGTTGCTCGGAGGCTCCGAGCCCGCCGTCACCACCGCCCGTACCGAGGAGAGCAAGTAACCATGAGCAAGATCCTTATCCGTGGCGCGAAGGTACTCGGCGGCGAGGCGCAGGACGTCCTGATCGACGGCGAGACCATCGCCGAGGTCGGCACCGGCCTGTCCGCCGAAGGCGCGACCGTCATCGAGGCCGAGGGCCGAATCCTCCTCCCCGGCCTCGTCGACCTGCACACCCACCTGCGCGAGCCCGGCCGCGAGGACTCCGAGACCGTCCTCACCGGCACCCGGGCCGCCGCCTCCGGCGGCTACACCGCCGTGTTCGCCATGGCGAACACCTTCCCGGTCGCCGACACCGCCGGCGTCGTCGAGCAGGTCTGGCGCCTGGGCAAGGAATCCGGCTACTGCGACGTGCAGCCCATCGGCGCCGTCACCGTCGGCCTGGAGGGCAAGCAGCTCTCGGAGCTGGGCGCCATGCACGAGTCCGCCGCCCGCGTCACCGTCTTCTCCGACGACGGCAAGTGCGTGGACGACGCCGTGATCATGCGCCGCGCCCTGGAGTACGTGAAGGCCTTCGGCGGCGTCGTCGCCCAGCACGCCCAGGAGCCCCGCCTCACCGAGGGCGCCCAGATGAACGAAGGCGTCGTCTCCGCGGAACTCGGTCTCGGCGGCTGGCCGGCCGTCGCCGAGGAGTCGATCATCGCCCGCGACGTCCTGCTCGCCGAGCACGTCGGCTCCCGCGTCCACATCTGCCACCTCTCCACCGCCGGATCCGTCGAGATCGTCCGCTGGGCCAAGTCCCGTGGCATCGACGTCACCGCCGAGGTCACCCCGCACCACCTCCTCCTCACCGAGGAGCTCGTGCGCTCGTACAACGCGGTCTACAAGGTCAACCCGCCGCTTCGCACCGAGCGCGACGTGCTGGCCCTGCGCGAGGCGCTCGCCGACGGCACGATCGACATCGTCGCCACCGACCACGCCCCGCACCCGCACGAGGACAAGGACTGCGAGTGGGCCGCCGCCGCCATGGGCATGGTCGGCCTGGAGACCGCGCTCTCCGTCGTCCAGCAGACGATGGTCGAGACCGGGCTGCTCGACTGGGCGGGCGTCGCCGAGCGGATGTCCTTCGCGCCGGCGCGCATCGGCGGCCTGGAGAACCACGGCCGTCCCGTCTCGGCAGGTGAACCCGCGAACCTGACCTTGGTCGAGACCTCGTACCGTGGTGTCGTGGACCCCGCACACTTCGCCTCCCGCAGCCGCAACACGCCTTACGAGGGCCGTGAGCTGCCGGGGCGCGTCACTCACACCTTCCTGCGGGGCCGGGCAACGGTCGTGGACGGGAAACTGGCGTGACACCTGCAGTGATCCAACTGGCCGCCGAGGCCGCCGAACGACAGTCGGCGGAGGTGACCAGCTTCGGTGCCCGTATGGCGTGGGTGATCGGCCTGGCCGTCTTCGTCGCGTTCGTCTACTGGCTGATGCGGCAGGGCTGGAAATGGCGCGGCGCTCTGCAGAACGATCTGCCGGAGCTGCCCGCCGCACCCGACGGTCTTCCCGAGCACCGGCTGGCCCTGACCGGCCGCTACCACGGGTCCACCACCGCCGGACAGTGGCTCGACCGGATCGTCGCCCACGGTCTGGGCCTGCGCAGCCGGGTCGAGCTCACGCTCACCGACACGGGCCTCGACGTGGTCCGACCGGGTGCCAACGACTTCTTCGTACCCGCCGCGCAGCTGCGCGGCGCCCGCCTCGACAAGGGAATCGCGGGCAAGGTACTCACCGAGGGCGGTCTGCTCGTCGTCACCTGGGCGCACGGCGACAAGCTGATCGACTCCGGATTCCGCTCCGACCGCGCGGCCGAACACGCCGCCTGGGTCGAAGCCATCAATCTCATGAACTCATCCATCACGACGGAAGGCGCCGAACGATGACGACCTCCACCAGGGGAGCAGCCAAAGCTCCCGCCGTACTCGTCCTGGAGGACGGTCGGATCTTCCGCGGCCGCGCCTACGGCGCTGTGGGGGAGACCTTCGGCGAGGCCGTGTTCTCCACCGGCATGACCGGCTACCAGGAGACCCTCACCGACCCGTCGTACCACCGGCAGGTCGTCGTGATGACCGCCCCGCACGTGGGTAACACCGGCGTCAACGACGAGGACCCCGAGTCCTCCCGCATCTGGGTGGCCGGCTACGTCGTACGCGACCCCGCCCGCGTCCCCTCGAACTGGCGCTCGCAGCGCTCGCTGGACGAGGAGCTCGTCGAGCAGGGCGTCGTCGGGATCTCCGGCATCGACACCCGCGCCCTGACCCGCCACCTGCGCGAACGCGGCGCCATGCGCGTCGGCATCTTCTCGGGCGAGGCCTGGGTCGGCATCCGCGACGAGGCCCTGCTCGCCAAGGTCACGTCGCAGCCGCAGATGAAGGGCGCCGACCTCTCCGCCGAGGTCGCCGCCAAGGAGGCGTACGTCGTCCCCGCGATCGGCGAGAAGCGCTTCACCGTCGCCGCCGTCGACCTCGGCATCAAGGGCATGACCCCGCACCGGATGGCCGAGCGCGGCATCGAGGTGCACGTGCTGCCCGCCACCGCCACCGTCGAGGACGTGTACGCGGTCCGGCCGGACGGCGTGTTCTTCTCCAACGGCCCGGGCGACCCGGCCACCGCCGACCACGCGGTCTCCGTCATGCAGGGCGTGCTCGCCCGCAAGACCCCGCTCTTCGGCATCTGCTTCGGCAACCAGATCCTGGGCCGCGCGCTCGGCTTCGGCACCTACAAGCTGAAGTACGGCCACCGCGGCATCAACCAGCCGGTGCAGGACCGCACCACCGGCAAGGTCGAGATCACCGCGCACAACCACGGCTTCGCCGTCGACGCGCCCCTCGACAAGGTCTCCGACACGGCCTTCGGCCGCGCCGAGGTCTCCCACGTCTGCCTGAACGACCAGGTCGTCGAAGGCCTCCAGCTGCTCGACCAGCCGGCCTTCAGCGTCCAGTACCACCCCGAGGCGGCCGCCGGCCCGCACGACGCCGCGTACCTCTTCGACCGCTTCACGTCTTTGATGGAAACAGCCCTGATGGAGGCCGAGCGTGCCTAAGCGCACCGATATCCAGTCCGTCCTGGTCATCGGCTCCGGCCCGATCGTCATCGGACAGGCCGCCGAATTCGACTACTCCGGCACCCAGGCCTGCCGCATCCTCAAGGCCGAGGGCCTGCGGGTGATCCTCGTCAACTCCAACCCCGCGACGATCATGACCGACCCGGAGATCGCCGACGCCACGTACGTCGAGCCGATCACCCCCGAGTTCGTCGAGAAGATCATCGCGAAGGAGCGCCCCGACGCGCTCCTCCCGACCCTCGGCGGCCAGACCGCGCTCAACACCGCGATCTCCATGCACGAGCAGGGTGTGCTGGAGAAGTACGGCGTCGAGCTCATCGGCGCCAACGTCGAGGCCATCAACAAGGGCGAGGACCGCGACCTCTTCAAGGGCGTCGTCGAGGCCGTCAACGCCAAGATCGGCCACGGCGAGTCCGCCCGCTCGGTCATCTGCCACTCGATGGACGACGTCATCGCCGGCGTCGAGACCCTCGGCGGCTACCCCGTCGTCGTCCGCCCCTCCTTCACCATGGGCGGCGCCGGCTCCGGCTTCGCCCACGACGAGGACGAACTGCGCCGCATCGCCGGCCAGGGCCTCATGCTCTCCCCGACCACCGAGGTGCTCCTGGAGGAGTCCATCCTCGGCTGGAAGGAGTACGAGCTGGAGCTGATGCGCGACACCAAGGACAACGTGGTCGTCGTCTGCTCCATCGAGAACTTCGACCCGATGGGCGTCCACACCGGTGACTCGATCACCGTCGCCCCGGCGATGACGCTGACCGACCGCGAGTACCAGCGGCTGCGCGACATCGGCATCGCGATCATCCGCGAGGTCGGCGTCGACACCGGCGGCTGCAACATCCAGTTCGCGATCGACCCGGTCGACGGCCGCGTCATCGTCATCGAGATGAACCCGCGTGTCTCGCGCTCCTCGGCGCTCGCGTCGAAGGCCACCGGCTTCCCGATCGCCAAGATCGCCGCCAAGCTGGCCATCGGGTACACGCTCGACGAGGTCCCCAACGACATCACCGAGAAGACCCCGGCCTCCTTCGAGCCGTCCCTCGACTACGTCGTCGTCAAGGCCCCGCGCTTCGCCTTCGAGAAGTTCCCGCTGGCCGACGCCACCCTCACCACCACCATGAAGTCGGTCGGCGAGGCCATGGCCATCGGCCGCAACTTCACCGAGGCCCTCCAGAAGGCGCTGCGCTCCCTGGAGAAGAAGGGCTCGCAGTTCACCTTCGTCGGCCCCACCGGCGACAAGGACGAGCTGCTCGCCACCGCGGTCCGCCCGACGGACGGCCGCATCAACACCGTCATGCAGGCCATCCGCGCCGGCGCCACCCAGGAAGAGGTCTTCGAGTTCACGAAGATCGACCCCTGGTTCGTCGACCAGCTCTTCCTCATCAAGGAGATCGCGGACGACCTGGCAGCCGCCGAGAAGCTCGAACCCGAGCTGCTCGCCGAGGCCAAGCGCCACGGCTTCTCCGACGCCCAGATCGCCGAGATCCGCGGCCTGCGCGAGGACGTCGTCCGCGAGGTCCGGCACGCCCTCGGGGTCCGCCCGGTCTACAAGACGGTCGACACCTGCGCGGCCGAGTTCGCCGCGAAGACCCCGTACTTCTACTCCTCGTACGACGAGGAGTCCGAGGTCGCGCCGCGCACCAAGCCCGCGGTGATCATCCTGGGCTCCGGTCCGAACCGCATCGGCCAGGGCATCGAGTTCGACTACTCCTGCGTCCACGCCTCCTTCGCCCTCAGCGACGCCGGCTACGAGACCGTGATGGTCAACTGCAACCCGGAGACCGTCTCCACCGACTACGACACCTCCGACCGCCTGTACTTCGAGCCGCTGACGCTCGAGGACGTGCTGGAGATCGTCCACGCGGAGTCGCTCGCCGGTCCCATCGCCGGTGTCATCGTCCAGCTCGGCGGCCAGACCCCGCTCGGTCTCGCCCAGGCCCTCAAGGACAACGGCGTGCCGGTCGTCGGCACCTCCCCGGAGGCCATCCACGCCGCCGAGGACCGCGGCGCGTTCGGCCAGGTCCTCGCCGAGGCGGGCCTCCCCGCGCCCAAGCACGGCACCGCCACCACCTTCACGGGTGCGAAGGCCATCGCCGACGAGATCGGCTACCCGGTCCTCGTCCGCCCGTCCTACGTGCTCGGCGGCCGTGGCATGGAGATCGTCTACGACGAGGCCCGCCTGGAGTCGTACATCGCCGAGTCCACCGAGATCTCCCCGACCCGCCCCGTGCTGGTCGACCGGTTCCTCGACGACGCCATCGAGATCGACGTCGACGCCCTCTACGACGGCCACGAGCTCTACCTCGGCGGCGTCATGGAGCACATCGAGGAAGCCGGCATCCACTCCGGCGACTCGGCCTGCGCCCTGCCCCCGATCACCCTCGGCGGCTACGACATCAAGCGCCTGCGCGCCTCGACCGAGGCCATCGCCAAGGGCGTCGGCGTCCGCGGCCTGATCAACATCCAGTTCGCGATGGCCGGGGACATCCTCTACGTCCTGGAGGCCAACCCGCGCGCCTCCCGGACCGTCCCCTTCACCTCGAAGGCCACCGCCGTCCCGCTCGCCAAGGCCGCCGCCCGCATCTCGCTCGGCACCACCATCGCCGAGCTCCGCGCCGAGGGCCTGCTGCCGAAGACCGGCGACGGCGGCACCCTGCCGATCGACGCCCCGATCTCCGTCAAGGAGGCCGTCATGCCGTGGTCGCGCTTCCGCGACATCCACGGCCGCGGCGTGGACACCGTCCTCGGCCCGGAGATGCGCTCCACCGGCGAGGTCATGGGCATCGACGCCGTCTTCGGCACCGCCTACGCCAAGTCGCAGGCCGGCGCCTACGGCCCGCTGCCCACCAAGGGCCGCGCGTTCATCTCCGTCGCCAACCGCGACAAGCGCTCGATGATCTTCCCGGCGCGTGAGCTCGTCGCCCACGGCTTCGAGCTGATGGCGACCTCCGGCACCGCCGAGGTGCTGCGCCGCAACGGCATCAACGCCACCGTGGTGCGCAAGCTCAGCGAGGGCGAGGGCCCGAACGGCGAGAAGACCATCGTCCAGCTGATCCACGACGGCCAGGTCGACCTGATCGTCAACACCCCGTACGGCACCGGCGGCCGCCTCGACGGCTACGAGATCCGTACGGCGGCCGTGGCCCGCAGCGTCCCCTGCCTGACCACGGTGCAGGCACTCGCCGCCGCCGTACAGGGCATCGACGCGCTCAACCGCGGCGACGTGGGCGTCCGCTCCCTCCAGGAGCACGCGGAGCAACTCACCGCGGCCCGCGACTGACGCAGGCCCGTACAGCCCGGACACGGGGAGGGGGACACCGGTTTCACGACGGGTGTCCCCCTCTTCACGAGCGCAGAGGGATTTTCCGACGATGTACAAAACCTTCTTCAACCTGGTCTTCAAGCGGATGGACCCGGAGCAGGCCCACCACCTGGCCTTCCGCTGGATCCGCCTCGCCGCCCGCACACCCGTGCTGCGCACCTTCGTCGCGGCCGCCCTGGCCCCGCGCCACGAGGAGCTCCGCACCGAGGCCCTCGGCCTGCGCATGCACGGCCCCTTCGGCCTCGCGGCGGGCTTCGACAAGAACGCCGTCGCCATCGACGGCATGTCGATGCTCGGCTTCGACCACATCGAGATCGGCACGGTCACGGCCGAGCCACAGCCCGGCAACCCGAAGAAGCGGCTCTTCCGCCTCGTACCGGACCGGGCGCTGATCAACCGGATGGGCTTCAACAACGAGGGCTCGGCGGCCGTGGCGGCCCGCCTGGCGGCCCGTGAGGCCGTCTTCAGGACAGTGGTGGGCGTCAACATCGGCAAGACGAAGGTCGTGCCCGAGGAGGAGGCCGTGGGGGACTACGTCGCCTCCACCGAGCGCCTCGCCCGGCACGCCGACTACCTGGTGGTGAACGTCTCCTCCCCGAACACCCCCGGTTTGCGCAACCTCCAGGCCACCGAGTCGCTGCGCCCGCTGCTGACGGCCGTACGCGAGGCCGCGGACCGCACGGTGACCGACCGCCGCGTGCCCCTGCTGGTCAAGATCGCCCCCGACCTGGCGGACGAGGACGTCGACGCGGTCGCCGACCTGGCCCTGGAGCTGGGCCTGGACGGCATCATCGCCACGAACACCACCATCGCCCGCGAGGGGCTCGGCCTGAAGTCCTCCCCGTCCCTGGTGAAGGAGACCGGCGGCCTCTCCGGCGCCCCCGTCAAGGAGCGCTCGCTGGAGGTTCTGCGACGCCTGTACGCCCGTGTGGGGGACCGCCTGGTACTGGTCGGGGTCGGCGGCATCGAGAACGCCGAGGACGCCTGGCAGCGCATCCTGGCCGGTGCCACGCTGATCCAGGGCTACAGCGCCTTCATCTACGAGGGCCCGTTCTACGCCCGCGCCATCCACAAGGGCCTTGCCGCCCGCCTGGCCACCAGCCCGTACGCGACGCTCGCCGAAGCGGTGGGCGCCGAGACCCGAAAGGCCTCCAAGTGACTGTGACCCCGTTCGGCACCCGCCTGCGCGCGGCGATGGACTCCCGGGGCCCGCTGTGCGTGGGCATCGACCCGCACGCCGCCCTGCTGGCCCGATGGGGGCTCCAGGACGACATCGCGGGCCTGGAGCGGTTCTCCCGTACGGTCGTCGAGGCGCTCGCCGAGTCGGTGGCGGTCTTCAAGCCGCAGGCGGCCTTCTTCGAGCGGTTCGGCTCGAAGGGCGTGGCCGTCCTGGAGCGGGCCGTGGCGGACGCCCGGGCGGCCGGGACCCTGGTCGTCATGGACGCGAAGCGCGGCGACATCGGCTCGACCATGGGGGCGTACGCCTCGGCCTTCCTGGACCCGGCCTCGCCGCTGTTCTCGGACGCGCTGACGGTCTCCCCGTACCTGGGCTACGGCTCGCTCAAGCCGGCCGTGGACCTGGCCCGGGAGTCGGGCGCCGGCCTGTTCGTCCTGGCGCTGACCTCGAACCCGGAGGGCGCCGAGGTGCAGCGGGCGGTCCGCGAGGACGGCCGGACGATCGGCGCGACGATGCTGGCGCACCTGGCGGCGGAGAACGCGGACGCCGCCCCCATGGGCTCCTTCGGCGCGGTGGTCGGTGCCACCCTGGGCGATCTGTCCTCCTTCGACCTGAACATCAACGGGCCGCTGCTGGCTCCAGGGATCGGCGCGCAGGGTGCGACGGCGGCGGACCTGCCCGGTGTGTTCGGCAAGGCCGTGCGCAACGTCGTCCCGAACGTCTCGCGGGGGGTCCTGCAGCACGGCCCGGACGTGAACGCCCTGCGCGACTCGGCGCGGCGCTTCGCCGACGAGATCCACGAGGCCGTCACCGCGTAATCGGTCACCTGGGG
>NZ_JBSGZP010000271.1:0-9071 GCF_053611065.1 Streptomyces sp. NPDC054840 | reverse complement strand
CCGTGTGTGTCAGTGGACGTCGCCCATCAGTTCCCTGACCCGCTTGCGGTACATCCACACCGCCGCGCCCGCGAGGACCGCCAGGGCCGCCTGGAGGGTGACGATGCCCGTCTTGTTGAGATCGACGCCGGCGATGGACAGCAGGCCCGTCGTCGCGTCGCCGGCCGTCACCGCGAGGAACCAGACGCCCATCATCTGGGAGCCGTACTTCTGCGGCGCCATCTTCGTGGTGACCGACAGGCCGACCGGGGAGAGGCACAGCTCGGCGAGGGTGTGCATCAGGAAGATGAGCACCAGCCACCACATGGTGACCTTGGTGTCGTTGCCGGCGGTCTGGCTCAGCGGCAGGGCGAAGACGAAGAACGAGGCGCCGACGATGACCAGGGCCACCGAGAACTTCACGATGGTGCTGGGCTCGCGGCTGCGGCGGGCCAGGGCCACCCAGGCGGCGGCGAAGACCGGGGCCAGCGCCACCACGAAGAGCGGGTTCAGCGACTGGAAGATGGTGGTCGGGACTTCCCAGCCGAACAGGGCGCGCTCGGAGTTCTTGTCACCGAAGAGCGAGAGCGTCGAACCGCCCTGGTCGTAGATCATCCAGAACACGGCGGCGGCCACGAAGAACCAGATGTAGGCGCTCATCCGGGTCTGCTCGACGGTGGACAGGTCCTTGTCCCGCTTGATGCGGACGAGGACGGCGACCGGGATGAGCAGACCGGCGATGGTGATCGGGTACAGCGCCCACTTGATGGTGAACATGTCCGCGGCCACCACGGCGCCGTAGAAGACGGCGACGACGGCCAGGACGGCCAGGGCCTTGACGATCACGGCCTTGCGCTCGACCGGGCTCAGCGGGTTCGGGACGACGCTGCTCTGCGGGCTCAGGGTGCGGCCTGCGAGCAGGTAGACCAGGAGGCCGATGCCCATGCCGACGGCGGCGAGCGCGAAGCCCAGGTGCCAGCTGACGAGCTCGCCGACCATGCCGATACCGATCGGCGCGAGGAGGGCACCCACGTTGATGCCGATGTAGAAGATCGTGAAGCCGCTGTCACGGCGCGGGTCGTCCACACCGCGGTACAGGTGGCCGACCATCGTGGAGATGTTGGCCTTCAGCAGACCGGAGCCGACCGCGACCAGCAGCAGACCGACGAAGAACGACAGCTGGCCGGGCAGTGCGAGCGCCACGTGGCCCGCCATGATCACGACACCGGCGATGGTGACCGTCTTGCGGGCGCCCCAGACGCGGTCACCGAACCAGCCGCCGGGCATGGCCATGAGGTAGACCATGGCCACGTAGACGGAGTAGATCGCCGTGGCCGTCGCCGCGGTGAAGCCGAGGCCGCCGCCCTGGCTGTCGGTCGCGGCGTCGACACCGCCGGAGACCAAGTACAGAACGAGAAGCGCACGCATGCCGTAGTAGGAGAAGCGCTCCCACATCTCGGTCATGAACAGCGTGGCCAGGCCGATCGGGTGGCCGAGGACGGTCTTCTCGTGAGCGGGGCTCGGTGAGGCCGTCGTCAGGCTGGAAGCCATGGTCGATCCTTGCTTGCTCGGGACGCTTGGCTTCGTGAGCCCATCCGCGCCCGGTGGGGGGTGGCCGGCACCGGCGACGGATCTCCCACCCCACGCCCGGGGTCTCGCCCCCCCCATGGGGTCGGAGGCGAAGGAACATCCGTAACCGGGATCCACGCCCGCTCTCGCATCAGCGCGGAGTGGCCCGGCCCACAGGTCATTCACTGTCATCAAGCCCGGACAGGTGAGTCCGAGAGGACCGTCCTGTCCGATCAGGACAGAAATAGAGACCCTTGGCTCGCTTTTCGGCACAAAGGTCCCTGAGGTATTGCATCAGGCGTCTCGCCACCATACGACACGACACAGTGGCATTTGAAAGGACTTGAGAGATGGATCACAAGGCGCGCCGGGGGCCGTTCGACCATATTCGAAGGCGCTCAGCCCTTCATAAGCGCAGATAGAGAGGGGTCTGCCCGGGGGCCCCTGCTTTCAGTCGCCGCGCACTACCATCACCCACATGACGCGTGTACTGCTCGCCGAGGACGACGCATCCATCTCGGAGCCCCTGGCCCGCGCCCTGCGCCGGGAGGGGTACGAGGTCGAGGTCCGGGAGGACGGCCCCACCGCCCTGGACGCGGGACTGCAGGGCGGCGTCGACCTCGTCGTCCTCGACCTGGGCCTGCCGGGCATGGACGGCCTGGAGGTCGCCCGCCGGCTGCGCGCCGAGGGCCACGGCTTCCCGATCCTGGTCCTCACCGCCCGCGCGGACGAGGTCGACACGGTCGTCGGCCTGGACGCCGGCGCCGACGACTACGTGACCAAGCCCTTCCGCCTGGCCGAGCTGCTCGCCCGGGTCCGCGCCCTGCTCCGGCGCGGTGCCACCGAGGCCCTCCAGCCCCCCGCCACCCACGGCGTGCGGATCGACGTCGAGTCGCACCGCGCCTGGATGGGCGAGGAGGAGCTCCAGCTCACCGCCAAGGAGTTCGACCTGCTGCGCGTCCTGGTCCGCGACGCCGGCCGGGTCGTCACCCGCGACCAGCTCATGCGCGAGGTCTGGGACACCACCTGGTGGTCCTCCACCAAGACCCTCGACATGCACATCTCCTGGCTGCGCAAGAAGCTGGGCGACGACGCCGCCAACCCCCGCTACATCGCCACCGTGCGGGGCGTCGGTTTCCGCTTCGAGAAGAGCTGACCGCCTCCTCCGCCCCACGTGGGGCATGCTCTAGGGCATGCGCCGCCGCCTCATCAGCTCCACGCTCGCCGTGGTGCTCGTCGTGATCGCCGTCTTCGGCGTCTCCCTCGTCATCGTGGAGACCCGGACCATCACCAGCAGCGCCCAGGACCGCATCGAGTCCGAGGCGCTGCGGCTCGTGGGCATCGTCGAGGCGAACGTCCTGGAGAAGAAGCCGATCGACCCCGTGGCCCTCGGCGAACAGCTGGACGCCGGCCACTACGCGCGGATCACCGTCCCCGGCCAGCCGGCCGTGCAGGTGGGCGCCCCGATCCCCGACAGTGTGATCCGCGGCACCGCCCTCGGGGAGCAGGGCCAGGTCGTGGTCGTCGAGGAGTCCCGCTCCACCGTGACCCGCGAAGTCGGGCGGACCCTGGCCGTGGTCGGCGCGGTGGCCCTGCTGGCCGTCGTGGCGGCCGTACTGCTCGCCGTACGGCAGGCCAACCGGCTGGCCTCCCCGCTCACCGACCTGGCCGAGACGGCCGAGCGGCTCGGATCGGGCGACCCGCGGCCCCGGCACAAGCGGTACGGCGTCCCCGAGCTGGACCGGGTCGCCGACGTGCTCGACTCCAGCGCCGAACGGATCGGCCGGATGCTGACAGCCGAGCGGCGCCTGGCCGCGGACGCCTCCCACCAGCTGCGCACCCCCCTCACCGCACTCTCCATGCGGCTGGAGGAGATCACGGTCACCGACGACCTGGCGACCGTCCGGGAGGAGGCGACGATCGCCCTGACCCAGGTGGAGCGGCTCACGGACGTGGTGCAGCGGCTGCTCACGAACTCGCGGGACCCGCGTACCGGCTCGGCGGTCCCCTTCGATCTGGACGAGGTCGTCAAACAGCAGGTCGAGGAGTGGCGGCCGGCCTACCGCAGTGCCGGCCGGGCCATCGTGCGCTCCGGACGGACGGGCGTGCGGGCCGTCGGCACCCCGGGCGCGGTCTCGCAGGTGCTGGCCACCCTGGTGGAGAACGCCCTGATGCACGGCGGCGGCACGGTCGCGCTGCGCACCCGGGTGATCGGCAACCAGGCGGTGCTGGAGGTCACGGACGAGGGACCCGGCGTCCCGCCGGACCTCGGCAACAGGATCTTCGAGCGGGCCATCAGCGGCCGCAACTCCACCGGGATCGGCCTCGCGGTGGCCCGGGACCTCGCGGAGGCGGACGGCGGTCGCCTGGAGCTGCTCCAGACGCAGCCACCGGTGTTCGCGCTGTTCCTCAGCCGCACGGCGCCGGAACGGACCGAACCGCAGAACACGGTCCGCTGAGGGCCGGGCCGTGGCTGTCGGTCCGGACCGGTCGTCCGTACTAGTTGTTCGCGGGCGCCGGGTCGGGAACCGGCTCCGGCCTGCGGTCCGGCTTCGGCACGGGCGCGGGGTCCGGCATCGGCTCGCTCGGCTCCGCCGGCGCGGGCAGGGCCTTGAAGACCCAGGTCCGGTACGACCAGAAGCGGAACACGGTGGCGGTCCCGATGCCGATGAACTTGAACACGTTGCTGGCGACCGGGCCGTCCCAGCCGAACCCGTAGGTGGCGGTGTAGAGCACACCGCTCTCGATCACGAGGCCGATCCCGCTGAACGCGGCGAACAGGCTCAGCTCGCGGGTGCGGCCGCTCTTGGCGCGGTCGCGATAGGTGAAGTAGCGGAAGCCTATGTAGTTCGTGGCGATGGCCACGACGGTGGCTATCACGCTCGCGCGCACCACCTGCAGGTCGGTGGTGTTGCGGATCAGGTTGAAGACACCCAGGTTGACCAGGACACCCAGACCTCCGACCGCCCCGAACTTGGCGACCTCCCGGACGAGGCCGCTTACACGTTCGAGGACAGATCCGCCAGGCGTGCTCATCAGTTGGTCAGTCCTGTCGGTCACCGCCCGCTTACGGGGCGTCCGGTGTTCTCCGTCAACCCACCCATGCTAAGTGTCCCCCCTGTGACGCGTCTGTGCCTTCCGGCATGCTGCGACGCACGGCACACGGGCAGATCGGGCCAGGGGCACGTCCGGATGGCGGAATACCGGCGGATATCCTGGAGGAGTGACGTTCCCGGTAGTCGGTATGGTCGGCGGCGGCCAGCTCGCCCGCATGACCCACGAGGCGGGCATCCCCCTCGGCATCAGATTCAAGCTCCTCAGTGACACCCCGCAGGACTCGGCGGCCCAGGTCGTGAGCGATGTCGTCATCGGCGACTATCGCGACCTGGAGACGTTGCGTGCCTTCGCGCGCGGCTGTGACGTGATCACCTTCGACCACGAGCATGTACCCATGGAGCACCTTCGGGCCCTGGAAGCGGACGGCATCCCCGTCCGTCCGGGGCCCGACGCTTTGGTGCACGCCCAGGACAAGGGGGTGATGCGCGCCAAGCTCGACGAGATCGGCGCGCCCAGCCCCCGCCACCGGATCGTGAGCGGTCCGGACGACGTGGCCGCCTTCGCGCGCGAGGTGGGCGGCTTCCCCGTCATCCTCAAGACCGTGCGGGGCGGGTACGACGGCAAGGGGGTGTGGTTCGTCCGCACCCCCGAGGACGCGGCGGCCCCCTTCAAGGCGGGCGTCCCGGTCCTCGCGGAGGAGAAGGTCGAGTTCGTCCGCGAGCTCGCGGCGAACATCGTCCGCTCCCCGCACGGCCAGGCGGTGGCCTACCCCGTCGTGGAGTCCCGCCAGGTGGACGGGGTCTGCGACACGGTGATCGCGCCGGCCCCGGACCTCTCGGAGGCCCTCGCGGGCGAGGCCCAGTCCCTCGCCCTGCGCATCGCCAAGGAACTCGGCGTGACCGGCCACCTGGCCGTGGAGCTGTTCGAGACCACCGACGGCCGGATCCTGGTCAACGAGCTGGCGATGCGCCCGCACAACAGCGGCCACTGGACCCAGGACGGGGCCGTCACCTCCCAGTTCGCCAACCACGTACGGGCCGTCCTGGACCTCCCGCTGGGCGACCCGCGCCCCCGCGCCACATGGACGGTCATGGCGAACGTGCTGGGCGGGGACTACCCCGACATGTACGCGGCATACCTGCACTGCATGGCCCGCGACCCCCAGCTGAAGATCCACATGTACGGCAAGGACGTGAAACACGGTCGCAAGGTCGGCCACGTCAACACCTACGGCGACGATCTGGACGATGTGCTGGAGCGCGCACGCCACGCTGCCGACTACCTCAGAGGAACGGTCACCGCATGAGCCCCACCTCCGCAGCCCCCGTCATCGGCATCGTCATGGGCTCCGACTCGGACTGGCCCGTCATGGAGGCGGCCGCCCAGGCCCTGGACGAGTTCGAGATCCCCTACGAGGTCGACGTCGTATCCGCCCACCGGATGCCGCGCGAGATGATCGCGTACGGGGAGCGGGCCGCCGACCGCGGGCTGAAGGCGATCATCGCGGGCGCGGGCGGAGCCGCCCACCTGCCCGGCATGCTCGCCTCGGTCACCCCGCTGCCGGTCATCGGCGTGCCGGTACCGCTGAAGTACCTTGACGGCATGGACTCGCTGCTGTCGATCGTCCAGATGCCGGCCGGGGTTCCCGTCGCCACCGTCTCCGTCGCCGGCGCGCGCAACGCGGGCCTGCTGGCCGTGCGCATGCTGGCCGCCCACGACGCTGAGCTGCTGGCCCGCATGACCGACTTTCTGCAGGAGCTCAACGACCAGGCCACCGAGAAGGGCAAGCGGCTGCGCACGAAGGTCGCGAACGCGGAATCCTTCGGGTTCGGCAAGTGAGCGCGGCGCAGCGTCTGGACGAGGCGCGCGAACTGCTGGCCGAGCACCCCGTCGTGGACGGCCACAACGACCTGCCCTGGGCGCTGCGCGAGCAGGTGCGCTACGACCTGGCGCAACGGGACATCGCGGGCGACCAGTCCGCCCACCTGCACACCGACATCCCCCGGCTGCGCGCCGGCGGGGTCGGCGCGCAGTTCTGGTCCGTCTACGTGCGTTCCGACTACGCCGGTGACGAGGCGGTCAGCGCCACCCTGGAGCAGATCGACGTCGTCGCCCAGCTGATCGACCGTTACCCCCGTGACCTGGTGCGGGCGCTGACGGCGGACGACATGGAGGCGGCCCGCGCCGACGGCCGGATCGCCTCCCTGATGGGCGCCGAGGGCGGCCACTCCATCAACAACTCGCTCGCCACCCTGCGCGCCCTGCACCAGCTGGGCGTGCGGTACATGACGCTCACGCACAACGACAACATCGACTGGGCGGACTCGGCCACCGACGAGCCCCGGCACGGCGGTCTGACCGACTTCGGCCGCGAGGTCGTCCGCGAGATGAACCGCGTCGGCATGCTGGTGGACCTCTCGCACGTCGCCGCGACGACGATGCGCGACGCCCTCGCCGTCTCGGTCGCGCCGGTGCTCTTCTCGCACTCCTCGGCGCGGGCAGTATGCGACCACCCGCGCAACATCCCCGACGACGTACTGGCGCTGCTGCCGGCCAACGGCGGGGTGGCGATGGCCACCTTCGTCCCGAAGTTCATCCTCCCGGCAGCGGTCGAATGGACCCTGGCCGCGGACGAGAACCTGCGGGCGCACGGTTTCCACCACCTGGACACCACTCCCGAGGCGATGGCCCTGCACCGGGCCTTCGAGGAGGCGCGCCCCCGCCCGATGGCCACGGCCGCGACGGTGGCCGACCACCTGGACCACATGCGCGAGGTGGCCGGCATCGACCACATCGGCATCGGCGGGGACTACGACGGCACGGCCTTCACCCCGTTCGGCCTGGACGACGTGGCGGGCTACCCGAACCTCGTCGCCGAGCTGCTCACGCGCGGCTGGTCCAAGGCCGACCTGGCGAAGCTGACCTGGTCCAACGCGGTACGGGTGCTGCGCGACGCGGAGGCGGTCGCCCGCGACCTGTCGGCCTCCAGGGGCCCGTCGAACGCGGTGATCCGCTAGCGGACGCGGTGCCCGGCGGGCGCGGTGACAGGGTGTGACCTGCGGGTTCACTCGAACGCTGCGTCCGCCGGGCGGCCCTGCCGTCCCGCATGTCACGGTGGCACCATCTCTCCCTGCTGCCGCCGAGACCGGAGCGAACGCCATGGCCGACCTGCAGGATGAACCCCACTCCGTGGGCATCGGATCCGAAGACCTCCCCGCACCCGCCGTAGCGGTGGCGGCGGGCGCCCTCGACCGGGCCGTCGCGCTGCTGGCCGTCCATCCCGTGGCCGACGGGTGCAACACGCTGGTCCGGACCCTGCACCGGCGCCCGTACTACGACATCGAAACCACGGACACGGGCGTGGACACCGACATCCCGCGGCTGCGCGCCGGGGGAGTGGGGGCCCAGTTCTGGTCCCTGCTCGTGCCGTCGGCCCGGGTGCACGAGGACGCCTCCGGTGACCAGGTGCTCTCCGACACGCTGGACCAGATCGACACGGCGCTGACCCTGATGCGCCGCTACCCCGACAGCCTCTGCCTGGCCCTCACCGCCGACGACCTGGCGGACGCCCGCAACCGCGGCCGCATCGCCTCGTTCCTGGGCCCGGTGCCCGGCCGCACACTCACCGACTCCCTGGGCGCCCTGCGCGCCTTCCACGCGCTGGGCGTACGGATCCTCGCGCCCGCGGGGGCGCCCTGGGCGCAGGAGGAACTGACGGCCTTCGGCCACGAGGTGGTCCGCGAGGCGAACCGGCTGGCGATCCTGCTGGACCTCACGGGCTGCCCGGCGGCGGTCGCCTGCCGGCTCGCGGAAGCCTCCAAGGCCCCGGTGGTCATCTCGAACACGGCGGCGGCCTCGCTGAACCCCCATCCGGGGAACGTGACCGACGAGGTCCTGGCCGCGCTACGGGAGGCGAACGGCCTGGCGATGGTCACCTTCGACACCGAGCGCACCGGGGACTCCCTGCACGCGGTGGCGGACCACCTGGACCACGTACGGGCCATCGCGGGCCCGCACGGCGTCGGACTCGGCGCCGGCTTCGGCACCGGATCGGGCCTCCCCCGCCCGACGGGCCTGACCGACCCCTCGGGCTACCCGCGGCTGATCGCGGAGCTGTTGGAGCGCGGCTGGCCGGAGTCCGAGGTGGCCATGCTGACCTGGGGCAACGCCCAGCGGGTGCTGCGCGACGCGGAGTTCACCTCCCGCGCGGCCCAACACCGCCGCTGATTCGGCCCCGTTCGGCTACTCCTGGCCCCGCCGGCGTTTGAGGCGCTCTCTGAGCCCCGCCGGCGTTTGAGGCGCGCCGGGGCAGCGCTCCGGCAACGCGGCCGCACCGGCAGCCCGGATCCGCACCCGCATCCGCACCCCACCCCGGCCCGAGGCTTAGGTCGTCTCTTTCGGATCTTGCCGGGCCCGCGTTGCCCGGCACCGCACCTCGCCGCGTTGTCGGGGCGCCGGAGTACGTC
>NZ_JBSGZP010000270.1:0-9143 GCF_053611065.1 Streptomyces sp. NPDC054840 | reverse complement strand
CTGCTGCCTTCACCTGCCTTCCACGGTTCTGGCAGATCTGGCTGAGAGGGTCGAACTGCCTGAGGACTTGGCGTCCGGGGTTACTTCAGGCCGACGTTGAGGTAGTCGTACTGACCGCTCCACGCCGGGTTGGAGACCACGTTGCTGATCTTGGGCGAGCGGTAGTGCAGCACCTTGAAGTAGGTCAGGGGCACGATGACCGCCTGGTCCATGACCTTCTTGTCGATCTCGCCGTAGACCTTCTCGCGGGCGGCGGAGTCGGTGTTGGCGATGTTGTCGTTCAGCATCTTGTTGATCTCGGGGTCGTTCAGCTGCGACAGGTTGGTGTTGCCCGTCTTGCTGATCGCATCACCGTGGACGACCTGCTGGAGGAAACCGAAGCCGCTCGGCCAGTCGGCGCCCCACTGCATCATCATGAGGCCGATCTTGTTGTCCTCGGTGAACTTCGGGACGCCCGCGTAGTCGCTGAAGTACTTGCCCGCCGGGAACTGCTGGATCTTGACCGTGATCCCGATCTTCTTCAGGGACGCCTGGATGGCCGTGGCCATGTCGACCTCGCCGGCGCGGTCGTTGCGCGCGGTGATGGTGGTCTCGAAACCGTTCGGCTGGCCGCAGGCGGTCAGCGCGGCCTTGGCCTTGGTCTCGTCGCCCTTGTCATCGGGGGTCTTGTAGGTGTTGAAGTCCACGTGACCGGGGATGTCGGTCGGCAGGACGGTGCTCGCGATGGCGCCGCGGATGGGGCCGCCGAAGGCGGTCTGCACCGACACCTTGTCGACCGCGTACTGGACCGCCTTGCGGCACTCCACGTTGTCGAAGGGTGCCACCTTGGTGTTCATCGCCATGTAGACCAGGCGACCACCCTCGGCGTTGTCGGTGTTGGGGTCCTTCGAGGTCAGCAGCTCGGTCTGGGTCTGCTGGGCCACACCGTTACCGACGATGTCGATGTGGGTGTTGCCGGCCTTCAGGTTGGAGTCGATCGTCTCCTGGTTGACCTTCAGCTTGACGACGATCTTCTCCGGGAGCTGCTTGCGCAGCGGGTCCGTGGAGGCGTCCCAGTTGGGGTTGCGGACCAGGACGGCCTGCTTGTCGTGCTCGTAGCTCTCGAACATGTACGAGCCCGAGGAGACGATGTTCTTCACATAGTCCGCGCCGTTGTCCTTGGCCTTCGGCACGGGGGCCGACTGCGGGTTGGCCAGCAGGTAGTCGAACTCGGCGAAGGGCTGCTTCAGCTTGAAGATGATCGTCTGGTCGTCGGGGGTCTCGATGGACTGCAGTCCCGTGTCGGACTTGTCCTTGTACGGGCCCTCGTACGGGGTCTCGTTGTTCTTGAGGTACTGCGCGAGGTAGTTCGGGCCGTTGGAGTGCACGTCACGCGCGAAGTTGCTGCGCTCGACCGCGTACTTGACGTCCTTGGAGGTGACCACGGAGCCGTCGCTGTACTTGACGCCCTTGCGCAGCTTGTACGTCCAGGTCGCACCGCCGTCGCTCGGCGTACCGAGGCCCTCGGCGAGGTCCGGGACCACCTTGTTGCCCTCGGCGCCCGGGGCGGGCGCGAAGGTGGTCAGCGGGCGGGCGTACAGCCGGCTGAAGTTGAAGACGAAGCCGTAGTACGTGTTGCCGGGGTCGAAGGAGTCGGGGGTGTCGGACGCCTCGTAGACGACCGTCCCGCCCTTCTTGTCCGAGGCGTTGACCACGGCCTTGACGGCGGCGTTGGAGCCGGCCGACTTGTCGTCACCGCCGGTCTTGTCACCACCGTTGCAGGCGGAGGCGGTGAGGGCGACGGTGATGGCGGCGGCAAGCACCGCGGCTGTTCTCGACCTGCTTCTCATGGCGGAGTGATGCCCCCTGATTCGGAGTGATGGTGCGTACTGGCGGAGCCTCGGCCGGGTGCCCGAGAACGGGAGGGTCAGCGCGAGCTCTTGGGGTCCAGGGCGTCGCGCAGACCGTCGCCGAGGAGGTTGAAGGCGAGCACGGTGACGAAGATCGCCATGCCCGGGACGACCATGAACATCGGGTCGACCTTGTAGTAGGCCACGGCGGAGCTGAGCATTCCGCCCCATGAGGCCTGCGGCGGCTGGATGCCCACGCCGAGGAAGCTCAGGGAGGCCTCGAAGAGGATGTTGGTCGGGATGAGCAGCGTGGAGTAGACGAGGATCGGGGCCACCAGGTTCGGCAGGAGCTCCCGGAAGACGATGAAGGGGCCGCGGGCTCCGAGACTGCGCGCCGCGTCGACGAACTCCCGCTCGCGCAGCGAGAGGGTCTGGCCGCGCACGATGCGTCCGATGTAGGGCCAGCTGAAGAAGCCGATCACGAAGATCAGGACGCTGATGTGCAGCGGCAGCCCGTCGAGGCCGAAGGCACCGCCCTGGAGGGCGGCCGAGATGGAGATCGCGAAGAGCAGCAGCGGGAAGGCGAGGAAGGTGTCCATCATGCGGCTGATCACCGTGTCGGCCCAGCCGCCGTAGTACCCGGCGATGATGCCGAGCACGGAGCCGATGAACACCGAGACCACGGTCGACCCGAAGGCGACCAGCAGGGAGACCCAGGAGCCCTCCAGGATGCGGGTGGCGATGTCGCGGCCGAACTTCGGCTCCACGCCGAGCGGGTGCTCCCAGCTGATGCCGCCGAAGGAGCCGACGGGGGTGGCCAGGGAGGGGTCGATGAGGTCCTGGTGCAGGGCGTCCGGGTCCAGCCCGAACATCCACTGGATCGGCTGCGAGAGCATGGCCAGCACCACCAGCAGCAGCACGACCATGCCGCCGGCCAGCGCAACCTTGTCCCGCTTGAGTCTGATCCACGCGATACGGCCGAGCGAGCGCCCCTCGATCGCCTTTCGCGGAACCTCGGAGGTGGCCACGGCTGCGGGCTCGGCCGCGCTCATGTCCTGCAGTGGTGCCGTCATCGTGGTGGGACCCCTCTCGGCCGACATTGGCCGGCCCATGCCCGCCGCTGTGGCGGCTTGGTTCAATCGGCGTCGCTGGTGGTGCGATTGATACGAAATATGCCGGATGTGCACGTGAAGAGCTGGCGTTTGTGAGATGGACCGGCCTTCGGTGGGGTGGAGTCTTCAACGCCCTCTCAAGCGCCCGCCAGACCCCCCGGGGATGTGATGCGCAACCGTGATCTACGCCTACACCTTCCGTTATCCGAACCCCGGGACCTGTTGAGCGGTGAAACACCGCCCGTTCGGCACGGAACGGACATCTGACCCAACTGCCCTTCCAGGCATGAATCCTGGGCGGATCCAGCGGATACGCCGAAGGCCGCACCGATGGGGACCGGTGCGGCCTTCGAGAGGGATGAGTCCATATGCGGATATCGCGCGGGGCGGACGCCGGGCGAGTACGGCCGGGTGGGTACGCCCGAGTGGGTACGGCCGGGTCGATGCGCCGGGTCAGTACGTCGGCGCCTGGCCCTCGCGGTCGTAGAAGGGGCGGGTCTGCGCGCGCAGCCACATGGCGACGGGATCGTGCTCGTCCCCGAGCGCGACCGTGCACACCGGGACCCCCTCGGGGACCACCCCGACCGACTGCCGCATCATCTCCCGTACGGATTCCAGCGCGGGCGCGGAGGCGTCGTACAGGTCGAGCCCGACCGCGAGGTACGGGGAGCCGAGAGCGGGCTGCACCCACGCGCGGCGCAGCGACCGCACGGCCGGGGTGCGGTGCGCGTGCTGGGTCAGCAGCCCGTAGAACTGCGGGAGCTCGATCGCGGGCTCCGACAGGCGCAGTGGGCCGGCCGGCATCCGGTCCAGGCCCGTGGCGATCCGGCGCAGGTCGGCCCACGGCACGCCGAGGCCGCCGCCCTGGGCGTGCGGGTTGAGCCACAGGCCCCAGCGGTCCGGGTACAGCGCGCGGGCGATGTCCCGCCCGGTGACCACCTCGTAGCCCCGGTTCCAGCCGCTTGCGGCCAGCTCCTGGGGGGAGGTGACGCAGGGCGCGTAACCGAGGCTCTCCACCTCCATACCGCCGTACTGGGCGTCCGGGGAGCCCGGCTGCCCTTGCCAGAGCAACATCCACAGCCGGCCCTCGGAGAGGGCGTGCAGGAGTGCCTCGTAACTCTCGTAGCGCCCGGGAGTCACCTGGCGCATCATGTGCTCGACCTGCCCGGCCGCGGCCGTGCCTGACGCACTCACCCGGAACCCCTCTTCGTCCGCCCGTCGCTCCACGCGTGTCCTCCGAACCGGCAGTCGCGCGTGCGGCCAGGAGATGTAACCAGCTTAAGCGGCCCTACGGCAGGTAGAAGGGGCGTACGCGCTCACGAATCCAGTCCGTGACCGGGTCCTGGGCGGCGTCCAGCAGGATCAACTGCACCGGCCACGGCGGCGGGACACGGGTCAGGGCCCGTCCGAGGGCCTCCATCGGCGCGCTCTGCGTCTCGGGTTCCCATCCCACCAGGCTGACACCGACGAATAGCTGGGGCGCCCCGCCCTCGATGCTGGCGAGGCAGCGGTGCGCCGCGGCGACCACCCCGGTGGCCCGGAACTCCTCGGTGGCGGCGGCCAGGAAATCCACCGGGTCGTCCTGCCAGTCGGGCTCGTAGAGCCGGACCCGGCCGCCGGTGGCCGGGCCGTCGAGCGGGGTCCGGCCGGTGCGGCAGAGCTCCGCGACGGCGGGCGGCGGCAGCGGTACGCCGACGGCGCCCTCGGGGTTGAGGGCGATGCCGAGCTGCGGGGGCAGGCCGCGGGCGAACTCGACGGCGGGGGCCACCGCGAAGTCCATGCCGGGGCCGACACAGGCGAGGAACTGGGCCTCGGAGCTGTAGACGGGGACGTACGCCGCCCCGCCGATGTCCATGGTGGGCAGGTCGAGGCCGCCGGACGTGGGGCCGCCCCCGCCCGGCAGCGGCACCCACACCTGGCTGCGCCCGAGGACCTCCAGGATCCGCCCCCCGGCGTCCGGCTGCCCGAGCGCCGCCCCGAGCACCTGCTCGAGCTCATTCCCCGGCCAGCCGCTGCCCTGCATCTGCCCCTGCCTTCGCCTTGTCCCTCGCGTGTCGACCCGCAGGGTACCGGCCCCGCGTGCCGCGCCGTTGCCGGGGGGCGGAGCCCGGCAAGGCGGCAGCCGGACTCAGGTGGTGAACGCTATGCGGGTCACCGTCGCCGCCGAGCGGCGGTCCAGCAGGGTCACCGAGGCGCATCCGGCGGGCGGGCGGCCCGCTTCGGCCTCGCGGAGCAGCCGGGTCACCGCGCCGCGGTGGCGGGCGAAGGCGTAGGCGGAGACCCGGCGGCCGCGCGCGGCCTGGCCGGAGAGGGCCTCCTCGGGGCTGCTGTCCAGCAGGATCAGGTGCAGCGCCCGGCCCCGGCGGTGCGCGGCGGCCGCCAGCAGGCCGCGTACCCAGGTCTGCGTGCCGCAGTCGTGGACGACCACGGAGGCCCCGGAGCGCAGGACCCGCCACAGCCCCCAGTAGTGCGCGGCGCGCACCAGCGGCCGGTACACCGCGTACGGCAGCGCCGTCGGCATGCGGCGCTCCCAGCGCTCACGGGTGTCCTGGGAATCCACCGCCCCGCCCTCGGCGGCCGCCCGCTTGATCAGCGTGCTCTTGCCACCGCCGGGGAGTCCGGACACCACGACGATGTCGCCGGCCGCGAAGCCGAGCGGGTGCGGGGCGGTCGCGGCCGGTCCGCGCAGGTCACGTACGAGGCCGAGGCCGGTGTCGGCCGCCCTCCCGCGCCCGCGCGCTCCGCGCTGCGCGGGCACCGCCTCCACGGTTCCCGTCGTCGTCACCACTCCGAATCTCCGCACAGTGTTCGCCTCCCCCGATTCGGGTCACCAGGACCCTTGCCCACTGAGTGTAAAGAGACGGTAATCCGGCGGCCCCGGTTCCGGTCGGGCCCTTCGGAGGGCCGTACGAACTTTCGGACCCCGCCGCCCGTTCTCGGGCATGGCGTGCAATGATGTGCGCCATCTGGACCAACTGCATACCGGCCGCTTGAATCCGCGCGGGAGAGTCCCGGCACGCCGCAAGGCCGTGCGCGGGCGCCGAAGGAGCAAGAACCTCCCTTGAATCTCTCAGGCCCCGTACCGCGTGGATGAGGCAGATCTGAAAAGCGAGCTGCTGCGCAGCTCCACCCAAGGTGCAAGTCGATGAAAGAACCGGCGATCCGTTGATCGGCGGAACTCTCGGCGAACCTCTCAGGTTCCGATGACAGATGGGGAGGAACGTCCTCGTCATGTCATGTCGATGCCCTGGGACCCGGGAGCCACACCCATGAGCACTGCCCCCCGCCTGACCGCCCTCGATGCGCTGCACCGCTCGCTCGGTGCGACCATGACCGATTTCGCGGGCTGGGACATGCCGCTGCGGTACGCCAGCGAGCGCGAGGAGCACAACGCCGTACGGACCAAGGCCGGTCTCTTCGACCTGTCCCACATGGGCGAGATCACGCTGACCGGCCCGGAGGCCGTCAAGGCCCTGGACCACGCGCTGGTCGGCAACATCTCCACCGTCGGCGTCGGCCGCGCCCGCTACACGCACATCTGCCAGGAGGACGGCGGGATCGTCGACGACCTGATCGTCTACCGCCTCGGCGAGACCGAGTACATGGTCGTCGCCAACGCCTCCAACGCCCAGGTCGTCCTGGACGCCCTGACCGAGCGCGCCGCCGGCTTCGACACCGTGGTCCGCGACGACCGCGACGCGTACGCGCTCCTCGCCGTGCAGGGCCCCGAGTCCCCCGGCATCCTGGCGTCCCTGACCGACGCCGACCTGGACGGCCTGAAGTACTACGCCGGCCTGCCGGGCACCGTCGCGGGCGTGCCCGCGCTGATCGCGCGTACCGGCTACACGGGCGAGGACGGCTTCGAGCTGTTCGTCGCCCCCGAGCACGCCGTGGAACTGTGGCAGGCGCTGACCAAGGCGGGCGAGGGCGCCGGCCTGGTCCCGGCCGGCCTGTCCTGCCGCGACACCCTGCGCCTGGAAGCGGGCATGCCGCTGTACGGGCACGAGCTGACCACCTCCCTCACTCCGTTCGACGCGGGCCTGGGCCGGGTCGTGAAGTTCGAGAAGGAGGGGGACTTCGTCGGCCGCGCCGCGCTGGAGGCCGCCGCCGAGCGCGCCGCCACCAACCCTCCGCGCAAGCTCGTCGGTCTGATCGCCGAGGGCCGCCGCGTCCCGCGCGCCGGGTTCCCGGTCGTCGCCGGCGGTCAGGTCATCGGCGAGGTCACCTCCGGGGCCCCGTCCCCGACGCTGGGCAAGCCGATCGCGATGGCGTACGTGGACGCGGCGCACGCCGCGCCCGGCACGTCCGGCGTCGGCGTCGACATTCGCGGTACGCATGAGCCGTACGAGGTCGTGGCGCTGCCGTTCTACAAGCGGCAGAAGTAGCCCCACGCACCACGTCCGCCGTCCGGGATCCCGGACGGCGCCGTCTCAGTACCCAAGACCGCAGTTCGTATCCACTCCCCCGCATCCAGGAGAATCAGGTCATGAGCAACCCCCAGCAGCTGCGTTACAGCAAGGAGCACGAGTGGCTGTCGACCGCCGAGGACGGCGTCGCGACGGTCGGCATCACGGAGTTCGCGGCCAACGCGCTCGGTGACGTCGTCTACGCCCAGCTCCCCGAGGTCGGCGACACGGTGACCGCGGGCGAGACCTGCGGCGAGCTGGAGTCGACCAAGTCGGTCAGCGACCTGTACTCCCCCGTCACCGGCGAGGTCGTCGAGGCCAACCAGGACGTCGTGGACGACCCGGCGCTCGTGAACACCGCCCCGTTCGAGGGTGGCTGGCTGTTCAAGGTGCGCATCGCGGAGGAGCCGGCCGACCTGCTCTCCGCCGAGGAGTACGCCGCGCTCACCCACTCCGACAACTGACACCCCAGGGGATCCTGATGTCTGTTCTCAACACCCCCCTGCACGAGCTCGACCCGGACGTCGCCGCCGCCGTCGACGCCGAGCTCGCGCGCCAGCAGTCCACCCTGGAAATGATCGCGTCGGAGAACTTCGCTCCGGTCGCCGTCATGGAGGCCCAGGGCTCGGTCCTGACCAACAAGTACGCCGAGGGCTACCCGGGCCGCCGTTACTACGGTGGCTGCGAGCACGTCGACGTGGTCGAGCAGATCGCGATCGACCGCATCAAGGCGCTGTTCGGCGCCGAGGCCGCGAACGTCCAGCCGCACTCGGGTGCGCAGGCGAACGCCGCCGCGATGTTCGCGCTGCTGAAGCCGGGCGACACGATCATGGGCCTGAACCTGGCCCACGGCGGTCACCTGACCCACGGCATGAAGATCAACTTCTCCGGCAAGCTCTACAACGTGGTGCCGTACCACGTCGACGAGACCGGCGAGGTCGACATGGCCGAGGTCGAGCGCCTCGCCAAGGAGTCCAAGCCGCAGCTGATCGTCGCCGGCTGGTCCGCCTACCCGCGCCAGCTGGACTTCGCCGCCTTCCGCCGCATCGCGGACGAGGTCGGCGCGTACCTGATGGTCGACATGGCGCACTTCGCGGGCCTGGTCGCCGCCGGTCTGCACCCGAACCCGGTGCCGCACGCCCACGTCGTCACCACCACCACGCACAAGACCCTCGGCGGTCCGCGCGGCGGTGTCATCCTGTCGACGCAGGAGCTGGCCAAGAAGATCAACTCCGCGGTCTTCCCGGGTCAGCAGGGCGGCCCGCTGGAGCACGTGATCGCGGCCAAGGCCGTCTCCTTCAAGGTCGCGGCCTCGCCCGAGTTCAAGGAGCGCCAGGAGCGCACCCTGGAGGGTGCGAAGATCCTCGCCGCCCGCCTGGTCCAGGACGACGTCAAGGCCGTGGGCGTGGACGTCCTCACCGGTGGCACCGACGTGCACCTGGTCCTGGTCGACCTGCGCAACTCGGAGCTGGACGGTCAGCAGGCCGAGGACCGCCTCCACGAGGTCGGCATCACGGTCAACCGCAACGCCATCCCGAACGACCCGCGGCCCCCGATGGTCACCTCGGGTCTGCGGATCGGTACGCCGGCGCTGGCCACCCGCGGTTTCGACGCCGAGGCCTTCACCGAGGTCGCCGAGATCATCGCGCAGGCGCTGAAGCCCGCGTACGACAGCGAGGCCCTCAAGGCTCGCGTCTCCGCGCTCGCCGCGAAGTTCCCGCTGTACCCGACGCTCTAACCGGCGTCCGGCCGGCGGCCACGGAAGGGCCCGGCCTCGTCACCGCACAGGCCGGGCC
>NZ_JBSGZP010000269.1:0-9146 GCF_053611065.1 Streptomyces sp. NPDC054840 | reverse complement strand
CGGCCGCCTGGGTACGGATGCCCGCGCCCGCGGGGGCGCGTGGACGGAGCGAAGCCACCGGGGCCGGGCGCGGCTCCTCGCGTACGGGGTTCGGGGCCGGAGCCTGGGCCGGGGGCTCGGCCGAAGGGGGCCGCGCGTCCTCCCGTACGACGGCCACGGCGGGCGGCTGTTCGGCCCGCGCGACCGCCTTCGGTGCCGGGGAGGAGGACGAGACCGGGGACGGGGCACGGGCCGGAACGGGGGCCGTCGGCTCCGGTCGGGGCGCCGGGTCGGATTCCGGAGCCATGGCGGTGCCCGGGGCCGAGCCATGGACGGAGGCAGCGGCACGCGCTCCGGCGGGGACCCCGGTCGTGATCGCGCCCTGGAGCATGGAGTTGGGCAGGAGCACCACCGCGGTGGTGCCGCCGTAGGGTGACGTGCGCAGGTGCACCTTCACTCCGTGGCGCGCCGAGAGCCGGCTGACCACGAAGAGCCCGAGCCGGTCGCTGGCGAAGAGGTCGAGCGACTCGGACCGCTCGATGCGGCGGTTGGCGTCGGCGAGGGTTTCGGGCCCCATGCCGAGTCCGCGGTCCTCGACCTCCAGGACGTAGCCGGCGCCGACGGGCTCGCCGCTGACCCGGACCTTGGTGTGCGGCGGGGAGAACTGGGCGGCGTTCTCGATGAGTTCGGCGAGCAGGTGGGTGAGGTCGGCGACGGCGCCCCCGACCACGGCGGCCTCCGCGAGCTGCCGGATCTCGATCCGCGGGTAGTCCTCGATCTCGGAGACGGCGGCCCGCACGACGTTCGTGAGCGGGACCGGCATCCGCCAGGCCCGGCCCGGGGTGGCGCCCGACAGGATGATCAGGCTTTCCGCGTGCCGGCGCATCCGGGTGGTCAGGTGGTCGAGGCGGAAGAGGTCGCCGAGCTCGTTCGGGTCGTCGGTGCGCCGCTCCATCGAGTCGAGCAGGGTGAGCTGCTTGTGTACGAGGACCTGGCTGCGGCGGGCGAGGTTGACGAAGACGCCGGAGATCCCGCTGGCGAGTTCCGCCCGTTCGACGGCCGCGCTGAGAGCGGCCCGGTGGACGGTGCCGAGCGCCTCACCGACCTGGGTGATCTCGTCCTCGGCCGGCGGCCCGGGCGGGGTCTCGACGGCGACGTCGATGTCCTGACCGGCGCGCAGCCGTTCCATCGCCTGCGGGAGTTTGCGGTGGGCGATCTCCAGGGCGGTGTTGCGCAGCGAGACGAGTTCGACGACCAGGGCCCGGCCGATCCGGACCGAGATGACAAGAGAGGCGGCGACGGCCGCCAGGCCCAGCAGCACGGCGGCCCCGGCCGGGGTGAGCGCCCCTTCGGCGAACGGGTCGGCCCGGTCGGCGGCCGCGGCGTGCACCGACGCCTCGACCTCCCGCATCGAGGAGGCGATGGCGTTGTGGGCCGCGTCCCATCCGGCGGGCACCCCGCGGCTCTCCTTGGAGGTACCGGCGGCCAGCGCCCGGTCCTCGGCGCCGGTGAGGTCGGCGTAGGCGGCGCTCTTGGCGGCGGACTCCCAGACCGCCTGGTGTTCGGCGGGGAGGTCGCGGGCGGCGGAGTCGGTGAGCGCGCGGCGGGACTCGACGGCGCCGGTCAGCTGCCGAAGCGTTTCGGTGGTGCGCGGGCCGGGGGCGGCGAGCAGCGCGTCCTCCCGGGACAGAAGTTCGGCGGCGCGGGAGAATTCGAGCAGGACCCGGGCGTCCGGGCCGAGTTCGGCCTTCTCTCCGCCGGTCAGGGCGCCGCCGACGGCGAACGCGGAGTCGACCACGCGCGTGTAGATCGTGTAGGCCGCCTCGGGGGTGGCGCGGCGGCCGGCGATGTCCTTGCGCGAGGATCCCAGGCTTTCGGCGGCGGCGACGAACGCCTCCAGCCGGACCACGATGTCGGAGCGGTAATCGCCGGAGTCCGCGACGGTGTGCTGGTCACCGAGCCGCAGCCGCTGCACGGCGGCGTCGGTCCGGCGGGCCTGCTGGTCCAGGGCGCCTTGGTCGCCGGCGGGGTCGGCGAGGAGCCGGACGGCGGCGCGGCGTTCGGCCTGGAGCTCGGTGACGGCGGCGGCGACGGGCGTACGTATCTCGGTGTCGACCTGGTGGACGCGGCCGAGCCGGGCCATGTCCTGGGCGGTGTTGACGGTGGCGAAGGCCCAGAGGGCGAGGAGCGAGACGACCGGGACCATCAGCAGCGAGACGATCTTGGCGCGGACGGTGGCGGGGCGCAGCCGCAACCGGGGCCGCGGTCCGCTCACGCGCGCGGCGGGCGGGTGGGGCTGGTGGGCCCGGAGCTCCGCCGGTTCCTCGGCCGGCGCCCCGGCGTGGGCCCGGCGGCCGCGTGCCGGGGGCGCGGGCATGCGCGGCGCCTCCGCTTCCGGTCTTCTGCGGGGTGTTCGCATGGGCTCCTCGTTCCGGGCGGTGCCTACGGGTGCGGTGTAGCGGGTGCGGCGGCAGAGCGGGTGCGGCAGGTGCGGCGATGCGGCGGGCGGGGGGCGACGGTCGGTGCGCGGCGGTGCGGTGCCGCGGGATCGGCGCGGTCGACGGGGGCCGTACGTGGCGGGGGGGCCGCCGGTGCGCGGTCACTCGCGGGCGGTGGACGGTCCGTGCGGGGCCGGTGGGCAGTCCGTACGCGGCTGGTGCGCGGTCAGTAGGCGGTCACGGTGTGCTCCCCCATGTGCCGGGCCGAAGCGGAGGCCGCGCGCTCGCCGGCCGTCGGGGAGAGCGCGACGAAGGCGGCGGTGATGAACAGGTAGGAGCCCAGCCCGACGGCGAGCGGGAAGATGAACTGCATGGCCGTGGCACCGGGCAGGGCCGCGTCCGAGGGGCTGACGCTGACGGCGACGGCCATCATCCCCGTGTAGTGCATGCTGCTGACGGCGGCGCCCATGACGAGCGAGGCGACGGCGACCGCCACCGGGGACTTGATGTTGAGCGCGGCCCACAGGGCGGCGGTCGCCGCGATCACGGCGATGGCGACGGAGAGTCCGACGGTGAGCGGGTCGAAGGAGAGGCCCCCGTGCAGTCGCAGGGCCGCCATCCCCAGGTAGTGCATGCTGGCGACGCCGAGTCCGGTGGTGAGGCCGCCCAGTACGAGAGACCGGCCACGTTCCTTGCCGTAGCCGACGGCGAAGACTCCGGCGCCGACGACCAGCACGGCGACGAGCAGGCTGAGGATCGTGAGCGGCACGTCGTAGTGGATCTCGGTACCCGTGACCTCGAAGCCGAGCATCGCGACGAAGTGCATGGTCCAGATGCCGGTGCCGATGGCGGAGGCTGCGGTGAGGAGCCAGTTGCGGCGAGAGGCTCCGGTCGTGGCGAGCGCGCGGACGGTGCAGCGCAGCCCGAGGGCGGCGCCGATCGATGCCATCACATACGACAGCACGGGTGTCAGCCACCCATAGGCGGCGTGGTCCAGATGTCCCAGGTGTCCCATGGCCACGGGACGCTAGTCCGGGTGAGGGCGCGAACAGGGGACGCATTTCGAAAGCAGCTGGAACTGCTGGAATATGACAGAGCTACGTGCATCTCCGATCACACCACGTGCCAGCTTGCACACGGCCCGCGGAGACGCGGGCGGGCCGCCGTAGGGGATCATGGGAGCATGAGCGAAGACCGGACACACGTGCAGGAGTTCTTCGGGGCCCGCGCGGCCGACTGGGACCGCAAGTTCCCCGGGGACGGGCCCGCGTTCGCCACCGCCGTGACCGAATTCGGGCTGCGGCCCGGGGACCGGGTGCTTGACGCGGGCTGCGGCACCGGGCGCGCCATTACCGCGCTGCGGGCCGCCGTCGGACCCGGCGGGACCGTGCTCGGCGTGGACATCACACCCGAGATGCTCACCACCGCGCGGCGGGCGGGGCGGGACTCGGAGGGCGCCCTGCTGCTCGCCGACGTGGCCCGGCTGCCCTTGTGCGACGAGGTGCTCGACGCGGTGTTCGCCGCCGGGCTCATCGCCCACCTGCCCGACCCGGGGGCGAACCTGCGCGAGCTCGCCCGGGTGGTCCGCCCCGGTGGCGGACTCGCGCTCTTCCACCCGATCGGGCGGGCGGCCCTTGCCGCGCGCCATGGCCGCGAGCTGACCCCGCAGGACATGCGGGCTGAGCACAACCTCGGCCCGCTGCTGACCGGTTCGGGCTGGGACATGGCCTCGTACGCGGACGACGACGACCGCTTTCTGGTGCTGGCCGTGCGTCGCCCGTGACATACGCCTTTACGTCGGCCCCTCACCCGGGGTCCGCGGAGGTGCCCGGGGTCAGGCCGGAGGCTGGGCCTCGGCTCCGGCGGGCCAGCGGGGATGCGGAACGGGGCAGCCGCCCGAGCCGGGCGCCGGGAACGTGCCGAGCTCACCCACGTCATAGCCGTCCGGATAGCACTTGATCTCCGGGTTCTGGCGCGCGTAGTGCGGGGCCCGGCGCGGGGGCAGCAGCCGTACCGCGCGGCCGCGCAGCCACAGGGCGCCCTGGACGAGGCGCCGAACCGGGGGGCGCGGGGCCTCGTACCGGAAGGCGTCGAGGAGCGACTCGTCGAGGAGGGCGAGACTCGCGCGCCGCACGGCGGGGGCGACCGGCGCCGGGTACCAGGAGGCCATGAGGTCGAGGGTGGAGTCGGCGACCTTGCGGGCTCCTTCATCCCAGCCGAAGTGGGCCTCCTCGTAGGCCGCGAGGGTGGCTTCGAACTCTCCATAGGAGCCCGGGATGTCCGTGATGCCCAGGTGGCGGCCGAGGGTGGCGTAATAGTTCGCGCAGGCCCGGCGCTCATGGTGGGTCAGCGGACGCCAGCCGTAGGCGTCCAGCCAGCGCGCCGGAATCACCACGAAGGTGCACAGGACGTACCGCATGTCCTCGTTGGAGATGTCGTAGCTGCGGTGCATCTGGTTGACGCGGCGGATGGCGGTGCGCGCGGTGTCACTCTCGAAGCCGTGCTCGACGACCGCGTCCAGGAGCAGCGCGGTGTCGTCGTAGCGCTTCTGGGTCCGGTCGGTGAACTCGGCCGTCTCGGCCAGCAGGCCACCGATGCTCGGGACGGCATATGTCCGGAACAGTGCCAGTTCCAGGGCACGGGTGAAGTCCCAGGGGAACTCGTAGGTGGCGATGAGTCGGTAGATGGCCAGGAAATCCCGGTCGGGATCGAGACGGAGGATCTCCCTCAGCCGATCGTAACGCTGCACCTGGTGTCCCTTTCTGTGGCGGGTCTTCAACTCTACGTGCAGGTAGCAGCCTTGGAAATCGTGTCCCGCAAGCTCTCGACGGGCGGGTTACCCGCTGGTTAAGGTGCGCCGACGAGAGAGCTACCAGGAGGCCAGGTGTCCGACGACGAGGGTGGCGGCTCGCTGTACGTGCTGACCGCTGTGCTGCTGACCCCGGCGCAATTCCCCAGCATCCTGGGCGACGACTTCCCCGAGGCGTGCTCCCTGCTGGGCGTGGCGCCGGAAGGGGAGGGGTACGGACTGGTGCTCGGCCAGGACGAGGAAGGCGCGCGCTGGACGGTCGTCGTGGACGACGTCTCGCTCGTCGCGACGGCCATCGCCTCCTGGGACTGCGGGATGGAATACGACCTGTCGCCCGACGAGCGGACGATCGTGGTCTCGCTGGCGGGCTGGCCGATGGAGTTGTCGGTGGCCGCGTCGGGGATCCCGGAGCCGCACGATCCCGAGCAGGGAGCGGACGGGACGGGGCGGGTCCCGCTCGCCCCGCCCTCGGCGGACGCATGGGGGCCGGTGCAGCGGCGGATGGGCGCGGACCAGATCGCGCGGGAGTGGGCCGACTGGCGGGAGCGTGTGGCCACGGACGGCGGGGCGGCGGCCGCCGCGCATCCCGGGCTCGCGCGGGCGCTGGAGGAGGCCTTGACGTACACGAAGACCCCGCCGCCGCCCGGCCGGGTGCGGTCCTCGTTCGCCGGCGAGGGGGCCCGGACGCTGCGGGTGGACGGGCCCGGCTGGTCGCTGGTGGCGCGCACCGGCGAGGCGGCCTTCGTCCTGCTGGACGAGGAACCGAGCGAGGTGCTCACGGTCCCCCATGAGGGGACTTCGGACCTGCCGGACCTGCCGGACCTGCTGACGGCGCTGGACCGGATCGCGGTCCGCCCGTCGTGATCCCGGGCCGGGGGGTGACCACGGTGGTGACGGCGGTGAAGGCAGTGACGGCAACGGCAGCGACGGCAACAGCGCCCATGAGGTACGACCCATACCGAGCGGTTCGTCGATGCACGACCCCAGGCGCGGGCCGCTCCGGCCCCCCATGATCGAAAAAATCCGGCCGCGGAGGCCGGAAATCGCTCTGGATCCCCCTCCTCCGGAATGATCGAATCGGCCAGTCACGCGGCTCAAAGGTGCGCACCTCGCACCAGCGGCCCATTCCACGACGGAGGCCATTCTTGAATTCCATGTCCTACCTGGACCTGCACCGGGAAGTCTCGCAGGACATCGACGCGGAGATCGACACCGCGCTGGAGCGCCTCGGCCCCCTGGCCGGCACGACCAGGAACTCAGTGGCCAAGCTCTTGGAACAGCGCAAACTGAGACATCCCCTCTCGGTGCTGCCGCTCCTCACCCACGCCATAGAGACCGGCAATCCGAAGCCGGCCATTCCGCTGTCCGCCGTCCACCTGCTGTGGTGGACCTCGGCCTGCTATCTCGACGACCTGGCGGACGCCAACGGTGCCTCCATCTCCGGCGAGCTCACCGAGAACGAAGCGCTGCTCGCCTCCGTCATCACGGGAAACTCGCTTCCCATCCAGATCCTCCTGTCACAAGATCTCCCGGAGTCGGCGCGCAGCGCCCTGATCACCGAAATCCTGAACGGATGGATCATCGGCGTCGACGGACAGATCGACGACATGCGCGGGGACATCTGCGGCGCCTCGCGGAAATCGGTGGTCGAGACGTATCGCGGCAAGTCCGGTGCGCCCTTCGGAATGATCACGGCGATGGCCGCGATATTCTCGGGAACGACGGACGAGAAGGTGGAGCTGTGGCGTGAATTCGGCTACGTCTTCGGCATCCTTTGGCAAATATTCAACGACCAGGAAGACATTCTGTCCGGTCGCAATGAAGACCTGCTCAACGGCACCGTCACCTATCTCCTCGCCTCCGTCATCGAGGACGCCTCACCCGCTTCCCGGGAGCACATCCTGGGCCTGTGTGCCGCCGCCGGGCGCTCACATCAGGCCAGGACGGAACTGGAGGGGCTGCTGCGGACGCCCGCCGCCCTCGACCGCTACCGGGCGGAGATCGACGCGTTCCGCGCCGAGGGGTACCGCATCCTGGACGAACTGGGCGGCGACGAGACCTATTTGCCGGTGCTCCGACACCTCGTGGACCACGCGTCCCAGATGCTGCTCGAAGCGGACCTCGACCTTGACCTCGACCTCGCCCCGGCCGCCGTGAGCGGCGCCGCCTGACCCGGCCGCCGCCCGGGCGGTCCACACCGCTCGGGCGTGACCGCTGCCGAGCGGGTCCGCGCAACGGTGCCGCCCGTCGGACACACCCGCCGGACTCCGCGCCGAAGCCGGAGCCCGTTCGCCCCGCGGGGCGCCTGCGCGGCGGCCGCGGTCAGCGGCCGATCTGCTTCCTGGATATACCCCGCAGACGACGCCGCTGAGAGGAGTCCAGCAGGAAGTAGGCGGCGAGCGGCACGCCGATCAGGACCAGCAACCCCGCCCAGAACCCCACGGTCCAGAACAGCACGATGGCTGCCACGACTCCGGCAACCGCGATCTTTCCGCTCGTGGACATCTGCGGACACCTCCTTCTGCCGTCGACCACTACTACCCCCTCAACGCGCCGTCACGACTGTGCGTTCCCGACACCCGCACGGTCCTCGAAGTCACCCGGGGCGTGGCCGCCCCCACATCGTCGCGCGCCCGCGGTGGGGACCCTCGGCCACCCGCACCCGGTAGTCAAGTTTGAGGAATGCGTGCGGGGCGCCGGATCCCGTCGGGGCCCCTCCGCCCCGGACCCCGGCTCGGCGCTGGAGGCCGATCCCGCCCCCATGAGGTTTCGGCCCCCGCGGCCGCGTACCGCCGGCGCCCTGGCCGACGTACGCCTTGCCGGGAGCCGGTACCCGGACGACGATGGGGACGCTCCGCAGCTTTGTAGCTCCTTGCCGCGCGGCACCACAGGAGGGTGACATGGGCGATCCGGCGGTGGCGCTGCCGGGCGGGGCCGATCCGGCCGCGCGCACGCGCGAACTACGACGGGCCCATGCCGCGTTCACCCGGGACGGGCGGGTCGAGGAGCCGGTGCGGGCGGTCATCGCGCGGTCCTGGCGGCGGTGCGCGCGAGCCCGGCTCAGCCCGGAGTGCACACCCAGGGTAGAGATCGCGGAGGCGGAGCTGCGGCCGTACCGGGAGGCGCACCCGCTGGCCCGGGTGATGCCGCTGTTCCGGGATCTCGTCGGGGCGTTCGCCGCGCGCGGGGCGCACCTGCTGGCGGTGTGCGACGCGCGGGGCAGCCTGTTGTGGGTGGAGGGCGAACCGGGCACCCTGCGGCGGGCCGAGGGCCTCGGCTTCGTCCCGGGTGCGCGCTGGGCGGAGTCGGCGATGGGGACCAACGCCCCCGGGACGGCGGTCGCGACGGGCGAACCGGTGCAGGTCTTCGGGGCCGAGCACTTCAGTCGCCGGGTGCACCCATGGACCTGCGCGGCGGCCCCGGTGCGGGATCCCCGGACGGGCACGCTGCTGGGCGCGGTGGACATCACCGGGGGCGACGGCCTGGCCCACCCGCACTCCCTCGGCTTCGTACAGGCGGTGGCCCGGGCCGCCGAAGCCCAGTTGACCCTGCTCGAACCGGATCCGCCGGCCGCCGCGGACACCCTGGCCGCCCTCGGCCAAAACAAAGCGCTGCTGGTCACCGCCGGTCGCACGCTCCGGCTCGGGCGGCGGCACAGCGAGATCATGGCGTTGCTCGCGCACCATCGCGCGGGCCTGTCGGGCGAGGAACTGGCGATCGCCCTGTACGAGGACGAGTCGGTGTCACCGGTGACGTTGCGCGCCGAGATCTCCCGGCTGCGCGCCCTGCTGGGGCCGTCAGCTCCGCTGTCGCGTCCGTATCGCACGGCCGGTCGGCTGGACGCGGATTTCACCGCCCTGACACGGCAGTTGGCCGCCGGGGCCGTCTCCGCGGCCCTCCACCACTACCCCGGGCCGTTG
>NZ_JBSGZP010000268.1:0-9163 GCF_053611065.1 Streptomyces sp. NPDC054840 | reverse complement strand
GCGCACGGTCAGCGTCGGGCCCTCGGCGAGCAGGTGGTGCGGGGCGGCGTAGGTGATGTCCACGGTGACCACGTCGCCCGGGCGGACCTCCGCCTCCGGCTTCGTGAAGTGGACCAGGCGGTTGTCGGGAGCGCGGCCGGACAGGCGGTGCGTGGCGCCGTCCTTGCGGCCCTCGCCCTCCGCGACCATGACCTCCAGCGTGCGGCCGACCTGCTTCTTGTTCTCGTCCCAGGAGATCTCCTCCTGCAGGGCGACCAGGCGCATGTACCGCTCCTGGACGACCTCCTTGGGGATCTGCCCCTCCATGTCGGCCGCCGGGGTCCCGGGGCGCTTGGAGTACTGGAAGGTGAACGCGTTCGCGAAGCGGGCCTGGCGCACCGCGTGCATCGTCTGCTGGAAGTCCTCCTCCGTCTCACCGGGGAAGCCCACGATGATGTCGGTGGAGATCGCCGCGTGCGGGATGGCGGCGCGGACCTTCTCGATGATGCCGAGGAAGCGCTCCTGGCGGTACGAGCGGCGCATCGCCTTCAGGATCGTGTCCGATCCCGACTGCATGGGCATGTGCAGCTGCGGCATCACGTTCGGGGTCTCGGCCATCGCCGCGATCACGTCGTCCGTGAAGTCGCGCGGGTGCGGGGAGGTGAAGCGGACCCGCTCCAGGCCCTCGATCTGACCGCAGGCGCGCAGCAGCTTGCTGAAGGCCTCACGGTCACCCAGGTCGGAGCCGTACGCGTTCACGTTCTGGCCGAGCAGGGTGATCTCCGAGACGCCCTCGGCGACCAGGGCCTCCACCTCGGCGAGGATGTCGCCGGGCCGGCGGTCCTCCTCCTTGCCGCGCAGGGCCGGGACGATGCAGAAGGTACAGGTGTTGTTGCAGCCGACGGAGATCGAGACCCAGGCGGCGTACGCGGACTCGCGGCGGGTCGGGAGCGTGGAGGGGAAGGCCTCCAGCGACTCGGCGATCTCGACCTGCGCCTCTTCCTGGATGCGTGCGCGCTCCAGCAGCACGGGCAGCTTGCCGATGTTGTGCGTGCCGAAGACGACGTCGACCCAGGGGGCCCGCTTGACGATCGTGTCGCGGTCCTTCTGCGCGAGGCAGCCGCCGACGGCGATCTGCATGCCGGGGCGCTTGGTCTTCATCGGGGCCAGCCGGCCGAGGTTGCCGTACAGCTTGTTGTCGGCGTTCTCGCGGACCGCGCAGGTGTTGAAGACGACGACGTCGGCGTCGCCGTCGGCGCCCTCGGGCGCCCGGACGTAGCCGGCGTCCTCCAGCAGACCGGAGAGCCGCTCCGAGTCGTGCACGTTCATCTGGCACCCGTAGGTGCGCACCTCGTAGCTTCGCTTCACGTCCACTGCCTGGCTCCGGTCGCTGCTGGTCATGCAACAAGGGTAGGCGGTACCCGGTGGCCCTCCGGTCCCCCGTTCAGCCGACCCGGGGGAAGGCGGCGGCCGAAGAGGACGAGCAGCAGGTCCTGGGCTTCCCCGTACACGGGGGTTCCCTCGCCGTGGGACCAGTCCAGATCCTGCGCGCGCAGTTGGACGCCGGTCAGGTCGGCGCCGAAGAAGCGCAGGGACCGGGGGGTGACCGCGTCGAGGAGGAACCGCAGCCGGTCCTCGGGGACGCGGCGCGGGTGGCCGAGGGCGACGGTGATGTCGAGGCCGTGCACGACGTCGTGGGCGAGGGCTCCGGCGGGTCCGGCGGCAGGCGGTTTCCAGGGGTGGCCGGCGTTCTCGCGAAGCAGCGCGGCGAGCTCGCGCTCGGTGAAGGCGGCGGCGTCGCGGTTGGCGGTGGTGCCGTCCGGGGCCGAGTCGGGAGCGGGCCCACGGGCCGACGCCGGAGCAGGCACAGGCACCGGCACCAGCGGCGGACTGTGCGCGCTGCGGATCACCGAGCCGGGGCTGACCGGGCGGGTCGCGCTGGCCTGGCGCACGGACGGACCGCCCGGGCCGGCCGCGCGCACACTGCTGGGACGGCTCCGCTCGCAGGCCCCCCGACGGCCCGCGCCGTGACAGGACGGCGGACGGGTGGCAGGATCGCGGCCATGCCTCTCGTACCGCCCCGGATCAGCAGGCGCCACGCCCTGCGGGTCCTGGTGTCCGTACTCGCCGTGCTCGGAGTCCTGACGTGGTGGCTGAAGCCCTTCGGGCACTCGGAACTGCAGGGCGAGCTGACCTTCAGCACGGGCGGGCGCACCGGGGTCTACCACCGGTACGGGGAGCTGCTGGAGCAGGCGCTCGGGCGGGACATGCCCGGCGTCGACGTGGAGCTGGAGCCCAGCGAGGGCTCACAGGAGAACCTGAGGCGGCTGGCCACCGGTGAGGCGGACTTCACGGTGGCGACGGCGGACGCGGTCGCCAAGTACCAGCTCGACAAGAAGGTCGGCGCGGACCGGCTGCGAGGGGTCGCTCGGCTCTACGACGACTACGTGCATCTGGTGGTCCCGGCCGGCTCTCCGGTGCAGTCGGCCGGTGACCTGCGCGGCAAGCGGGTGGCCATCGGCCAGCCGGCATCCGGGGTGCGGCTGGTCACGGAACGGCTGCTGAAGGCGGCCAAGATCGACCCGGTACTGGACATCACGCCGGTGTCCATCGGCATCGACACCATGCCGGGCGAACTGGAGGCCGGCCGGATCGACGCGTTCTTCTGGTCCGGCGGGCTGCCGACGAACGCCGTGCGGGAGCTGTCGGAGCGACTCGACATCCGGCTCGTGCCACTCGGCGACCTGGTGGATCACCTCCAGGAGAGCGGCGCCCCCGCGCGCTACTACCGGATGGCCGTGATGCCGCAGGACGCCTACGCGCGGACACGCAACACCAGCCCGGTGTCGACCCTGGCCGTGCCGAACCTGCTGGTGACCACGGCGGAGGCCGACCCCCGGCTCACCGAGCAGCTGACGCGGACGGTGATCCTCAGCCGCGACCTCGTCGGGCGTCAGGTGCACGCGGCGCAGCTCGTGGACCTGCGGACGGCGATCTACACCGACCCCGTGGACCTGCACGAGGGCGCACGGCGGTACTACCGGTCCGTCAAGCCCTGACCCGGGAGCCCGAGGGGTCCCGACGCGCGCGAGGTTCACGATCCGGACGGCGGCGACTACCGAGAAGGCAGCAGCATGGTCGCCGCCGCGGCCGCGCCGATCAGTCCCGCATGAGTGCCCAGCATCGCCGGCACCACCTGGATGTCCTTGACGAACGAGAGCGTGGCGTAGGACGCGAGGTGGCTGCGGATCGGGGCGAAGAGGGTGTCGCCGGCGGCGGCCACACCACCGCCGATGACCGCGATGTCCGTCTCCACCAGGGTCGCGGTGGCCGCGATGGCGGCGGCCAGGGCACGGCCTGCCCGGTCGAAGGCGGCCAGGGCGATCGGGTCGCCCTCGACGGCGGCAGCGGCCACCCCCGCCGCCGTGGCGTCCCACCCGCCGCCCGCGCCGCCCGCGCCTCCACCTTCGCCCGCGGTGGCCGACGGGGTCCAGCCCTGGTCCAGGGCCCAGCGGGCGATCGCCGTACCGGAGGCGATCGACTCCACGCACCCGTGGCCGCCACAGGCGCACGGTTCGCCGTCGAAGGCCACGCTGATGTGGCCGATGTGTCCCGCGTTGCCCGTGGGGCCGGGGTGGAGCTGGTTGTTGAGGATCAGGCCGCCGCCCACACCTGTGGAGACCACCATGCACAGCGCGTTCGCGTGGCCGCGGGCCGCGCCCAGCCAGTGCTCGGCGGCGGTCATCGCCACTCCGTCACCGGCCAGCACGGTCGGCAGGTCGGCCCCCCGCGCCGCGAGCTCCGCCACGACCCGTTCCTGGACCGGGAATTCCCGCCACGCTCCGATGTTGACCGGGCTGACCGTCCCCCGGGAGGTGTCCACCGGGCCGGCGCTGCCGATCCCGCAGCGCTCCGCCGAGGCCCACAGGGGCGCCTCGGAGAGGTCGGCGACGACGTCGGCGACCGCCGCCATGACGCTGTCGGCGTCCGCCCCGCGCGGGGTGGGGCGGCGGGTGGTGGCCGTCATCGTGCCGTCGGGGTGCACCAGCGCACCAGCGATCTTCGTGCCGCCGATGTCGATCGCCACGGTCGGCCCGGAGGCCCCTGCGGCGGCCCGCGGTGCGGAGAGCGGGGCGCTGGGAATGATCACGGTGACGGCTCCAGGAGGGTTTCAGGGTAAGTATGCGCCGGGGGCGGCGCCGTGCTCTCGCGAGGCTCCAGCCGCGGCCGCTCGCTGATCCGCACCCCGGGCGGGTTGCCCGCGAGGACGGCCAGGAGTTCCGCCGCGGCCAGTCGGCCGAAGCCGGCGGTGTCCCGTACGAGGGCGGTGAGCCGGGGATGGGTGACCCGGCAGAGCGCCGAGTCGTCCCAGGCCACGATCGACAGCCTGCCCGGGACGGGGATGCCCAACTCGGAGGCGACCGCGCTCCCGGCGACGGCCATGACGTCGTTGTCGTAGACGAGCGCCGTGGGCGGCTCCGGCTCGGCGAGGACCTGCCGGGTGGCCGCCGCGCCCTCGGCGTCGGAGTAGTCGGTGACCACCGAGCGCACCCGGTCCGGGCCGAGTCCACGACGCGCGGCCTCGGTCCGCAGGGACTCCATCCGGCGGACGGTGTGGGCGAGGCCGGGCAGCCCGGCGACGTGCACGATCCGGCGGTGGCCCAGCCCGTAGAGGTGCTCCAGGACCTGGGCCATGGCGCCGGCGTCGTCGGCCCGTACGGAGGACAGGACCGAGGGCGGGACCGCCGGCTGGACCGAGGCCGCGACCGACGGCAGCGCCGAGGCCGGCGGAGCCGGAGACGGAACCACGGACGGACCGGCCGCATCCCCGCCCCCGCCCTCCGGGGAAAGAGCCTCGCCGATGGTGACCGCGGGCAGGGCCAATGCCTCCAGGAGCGCCGGTCGGGGGTCGCTCGTCCGCGGGTCGACGACGAGGACACCGTCGACCCGGCGCTCGGCCCACCAGCGGCGGTAGACCGCGCATTCGGCGTCGATGTCCTCGACGACCTGGAACAGCAGGGCGGTCCGGGCGGCGGAGAGGACCTCCTGGATGCCGGAGACGAGCTGAAGGAAGAAGGACTCGACGCCGAGCGTGTGCGCGGGCCGGGCGAGGACCAGGCCGACGGCTCCGGAGCGTTCGCCCGACAGGGCCCGGGCCGCGCTGTTGGGCTGCCAGCCGAGCTGCTCGGCGACGCGGCGGATCCGGGCCCGGGTGTCCTGCGAGACACCCGGCCGGCCGTTGAGCGCGAAGGAGACGGCGCTCTCCGACACGCCGGCCTGCCGGGCGATGTCCTTGATCGTGGGTCTGCGGGCCATGGCCTGCCTCATTCATCCTTCGGGTGCGTCACACGTGGCCGGATACGGATGGCAATGGCCGGACCGTACGCGATCCTGCCCTGGCAGGACGCTTTTATGACGATCCAGTGGTTTCCGGGACGAGCGCCGAGCCGTGTCGGCAGCTCAGACTCCCCCTCGCGCCGGACCCGGGGGCGTGCCGGCCGTCCGCGGCGCGTCCGGGGCCGCCCGTGTGTCCCCGACGGTGTCCGCGCGCAGGATGCGCGGGGTGCGCTGTGGTGAGGCCCGCGCCGTGCACGGTGACGTCGAGCGGACGGGAGCGGGCCGGGCGGCGGTTCCTGCGGAAGCGCCCGCGGACCACCTGCGCGGGCGATTCGGCGGCCCGGGGAACAAGCCCGGAAGGGGTGATCGCCCTGACCGAAATACCGCTGTCCATTTCTATGCGCTTTCCTGTGACCAGCGGCGCACTAAAGCGCATTAGTCATCTCAGGCTCGTCGGCACACAACCCCTGCGTCCACTGGGCTGAAGCGCCTAAGTAGACGTCCCTGGGGCCGTTCGCCGCCCTGTTGACTTTCTGCATCCGCACCGGCAGGTTGTGGCGCATCCCGTGAATTCCTCCAGTACTCGCGTACTCCAGAACTCCAGGACTCCCTGTGCCCGATGACGCGCTGCGCTTCGGCGCCAACTACACGCCGGCCCGCGGCTGGTTCCACCATTGGCTGGACTTCGACCTCGACGAGGTGCGGGCCGACCTCGACTCGATCGCCGCGCTCGGGCTGGACCACATCCGCGTCTTCCCGCTGTGGCCGGTCTTCCAGCCGAACCGGACGCTGATCCGGCCGCGCGCCGTCGAGCAGCTCGTCGCGCTCGCCGACGCGGCCGCCGAGCGCGGGCTCGACGTCAACGTCGACGGCCTGCAGGGGCACTTGTCGAGCTTCGACTTCCTGCCCGCCTGGACCCGGACCTGGCACCGGCGCAGCATCTTCACCGACCCGGACGTGCTCGCCGGGCAGGAAGCGTACCTGCGCACGCTGGCCGCGGCCCTCGCCGGCCGCCCGAACTTCCTGGGCATGACGGTCGGCAACGAGATCAACCAGTTCTCCGGCGCCCCGCATCCCGACCCCGACCGGATCACCCCGGCCCAGGCCGCCCGCTGGCTGGAGCGGATGCTCGCCGCCTGCGAGGAGGGCGCCCCGGGGCGGCTGCACCTGCACGCCGAGTACGACGCCGCCTGGTACCAGGACGGGCACCCCTTCACCGCGGCCCAGGCGGCCCGGCTGGGCGGGGCCACCGCCGTGCACTCCTGGGTGTTCAACGGCACCGCGCAGCGCCACGGCCGGAGCGGGACGGCGACCGAGCACCATGCCGCGTACCTGATCGAGCTCTCCAAGGCCTGGGCGCTGGACCCGCACCGCCCGGTGTGGCTCCAGGAGGTCGGCGCCCCCGCGCCGCTCATCCCGCCCGCGCACGCGGCGCGCTTCACCGAGGCCACCGTCGCGAACGCCCTGGACTGCCCGGACCTGTGGGGCGTCACGTGGTGGTGCTCGCACGACGTGTCCCGGGAGCTCGCGGACTTCCCGGAGCTGGAGTACGGCCTCGGCCTGCTCACCAACGACCGCCGGACCAAACCGGCCGGCGCCGCCCTCGCCCGGATCACCGCGCGGTGGCGGGGCCGCGCGCACCGCCCGGCCCCGCGGTCCACCGCGCTCGCCGGGGACGTCGGCGGGGACGGAGGCGAGGGCGTGGGTGGGGCGGTGCGGGCACCGGGCCGCTCGGTGTGTGCCCCGGGCGGGTCCTTCTTCGAGGCGTGGTCCTCCCTGACGGCCCAGGGGCTGCGCCCCGCGGTGGTCCTCGCTGAGCGCGCCTCGGACCCCGCCCATCTGGCCGCGCGCGGCATCACCGAGGTACTGCGCGTGCACGACGTGACATGAACCGCCCACCCCATCCACCCCTCCCCGCCTCGCCTCGCCCGGACCTGATCCCCCGATCCCCTCTTCTGAGGAGCCCCGCATGCCCGAGACCGACAACGGCGTCGATCCGAGTACGCCGCCCGCCGCGATACGCCCGACCCGGCGCCGGGTGCTGGCCACCGGGGCCGGGGCCGCCGCGCTGCTGGGCCTGGCGGGCCGCGCCCGGGCCGCCGCCGCGCCCGCACCCTTACCGGTGGGAGCATCCGCCGCAGCCCCGATCCAGGACCAGGCCCAGGCCCCGGCCCCGGCCGACCTGGCCCCGTACTCCTCGTACTGGTTCCCGGACTCCCTCCCCTCGGGAACCCCCGGCCCCGGGATCGTGTGGCGCTCGCTCAGCCGGTGGACCCCCCGGAGCGATCCCGATCTGGCCCACAACACCTCGACCGTGCCCCTGGCGGAGCGGTTCACCCCGGTCCCGGCGAACCGGGCCGCCCGCGCCGGCCAGGCCCGTATCTCCTCCCTGGTCTCCTTCGGGCCCACGGCCGGGAACCCGTCCCAGGGCTCCCCGACCTCCGACCACTACGCGCTCACGCACTGGGCGTACATCGACGAGCTGGTCTTCTGGGGCGGGTCCGCCGGCGAGGGCATCGTGCTCGCACCCAACGCGCCCGTGGTCGACGCCGCCCACCGCAACGGGGTCCGGGTGCTGGGCAACGTGTTCCTGCCGCCCGTCGCCTACGGCGGCGACCTCCGGTGGACCCGCGACCTGGTGCGGCGGGACTCCCTCGGCCGCTTCCCGATCGCCGACAAGCTCGTCCAGGTGGCGCGGACGTACGGTTTCGACGGCTGGTTCGTGAACGCCGAGACCGACGGCGGGGACGGCGCGCTCGCCACCCGGATGCGGGAGTTCCTGCGCGCCCTGCGGGCGGGCGGCGAGCCCCACGGCCTGCGCATCACCTGGTACGACGCCATGAACAGCACCGGCCGGGTGGGCTGGCAGGGTGCCCTCAACGCGCTCAACCAGGAGTTCTTCGAGGACCGGGCCGGGAAGGTCTCGGACACGATGTTCGTCGACTTCCGCTGGACCTCGCAGACCCTGGCCGCCTCGGGTGCGCTCGCCGACCGTCTGGGCCGCTCCCGCCACGAACTGTGGGCCGCCGTGGACACCGAGTCCCGCGGCTGGGACTCCGTCGTCGACTGGGACGCGATCGTCCCGCGCGAGCGCGACCACGTGGCCGGCTACGGCTTCTACCGGCCCGAGTGGACCCGCAACCACCTCACCGACCGCTCGCCCGGGGCCTTCCACCGCGCCGACGACCGGTTCTGGACGGGCGAGTCCCTGGACCCGTCCCGCCCCACGCCCGAGTCCGAGTCCGGGTCCGGGTCCGGGTCCGGCTGGCGGGCTCCCGCCACGGTCGTCGCCGACCGGTCCACCGTCAGCGGGCTCCCCTTCGCCTGTTCCTTCAACACCGGGCACGGGCTGCGCTGGTACGACGGCGGCAGGGTCGTCTCGGACGCACCCTGGAACCACCTCGGGCTCCAGGACCGGCTCCCGGGCCGCCGCTGGGCGGTGGACACCGCCGGGGCGCGTCCCACGGTCGGCCTGGACTTCGCGGACGCCTGGCGTGGCGGCTCCAGCCTGCTGGTGGAGGGCGCCCTGACCGCGCCGGCGATCATCGGGATGCATGCGACGCGGCTGCCGCTGACCCGCGGGGCGGTGCTGGAGCTGGTGCACGCCGCCGCATCGTCGGAGCCGGTCGCGGTGGAGGTCGGCGTGGCCGTCCGCGAGCCGTCCGGCCCCGGCGAGCCGGTCCCGTACACGTGGTTCCCGGGCCGCACCCGGGACAGCGGGCAGGGCTGGCGCACGACGCGGGCCGGGCTGGCGCCGCTGGCGGGCGGGACCGCGTACGGCCTCGCGGTACGGATCACCTCGCCCGGGACAACGCCGGTGGTGTGGCGGGCCGGCGCCCTCTCGGTG
>NZ_JBSGZP010000267.1:0-9194 GCF_053611065.1 Streptomyces sp. NPDC054840 | reverse complement strand
GGGCCCCGGTGACGGTCGAACCCTTCCCCGGCGCCGAGCCCCACACCCCCGCCGTGGCGGCCGGGATCGCCCGCGAGAGCGCCGACATCCGACGCTTCTCCAGCGAAGCTCATCGCCTCTCTACAAGCGGTCTACAGTCCCCGGATTCATAACCGGGCGCTAACTCGGGATCCATAGCGTCACTGCCGTCCGACATCCGTACCCAATCAGAAAAGGGCGTCGACATGGCACTCGGTCGGCATTCCGATTTCAATCGCCTGTGGTTCGGGCAGACCGTCAGTAACTTCGGCGACAAGATCTCCCTCCTCGCACTTCCGACCCTCGCGGTCGTGGTCCTGGACGGCGGAGCCCTGGAGGTCGGCGTGCTGGGCGCGCTGCGCTTCCTCCCCTTCCTTCTGCTCGCCCCGATCGCAGGTCTGGTGGCCGACCGGGTCTCGCGGCGCACGGTGATGATCGTCGCCGACCTGGGCCGGTTCGTGGCTCTGGGCACGATTCCACTCGCCTTCGCCCTCGACTCCGTCAGCATGACGCATGTCTATGTCGTGGCCGCCGTCACCGGCTGCCTCACCACCTTCTTCGAGGTCTCGTACCAGTCCTGGCTGCCCCAGCTCATCGGTACCGAGAACCTCATCGAGGGCAATACCAAACTGCAGATCAGCCGGAGCGTCGCGGAAGCGGTCGGGGCCGGCGCCGGTGGCGCCCTCATCCAGCTGCTCGGCGCCGCACGGGCCGTCACCGCCGACGCCTTCACCTTCCTCGTCTCGCTGATCGCCCTCCTCGTCATCCGCCACCGGGACACCCGCGAGCGGACCGAGGAGCGCAAGGCCTCCGCCAAGGCGGAGCTCAAGGAGGGCATGCGCACCCTCTTCGGCAACCCGGTGCTGCGCGGCCTGTTCACCGCCAACGTCGTGGTCAACCTCGGTGCCGCGATGGGTGACGCCCTGCTGATCGTCTACGCGTACAAGGTCCTGGACCTGAGCCCCGGCCAGGTCGGTGTCGCCTTCGCCGTCATGTCGGTCTTCGTCATCGTCGGCGCGGTGCTCTCCGAGGTGGTCTCCAAGAGCCTCTCGGTCGGCCGCCTCCTGGTCATCACGGCGGTCGTGCTCGGCGCCGGCTACATCGTGGTGCCGACGGGCGGCGCGATCGGCGGCTTCGTCGGACTGATCGTGGTCCAGGCCGTCATCGGCTTCGTCTCCCCGATGTTCGACATCCACGTCCTCAGCCTCGTACAGGGGGTCACCCCGAACGAGCAGATGGGCCGCGTCAGCGGCACCGCGCTCTCCGCGGTGTACGGCGCCCTGTCCCTGGGCTACTTCGTCGGCGGCGCGCTCGGCGAGGCGATCGGCCTGACGGCCGGCCTCGCGGTGGCCGGCGCGGTCACCATCGTCGGCGGCCTGACCCTGCTGGCCGGCCCGGTGGCCAAGATCAAGGAAATGCCCGTCGGCGACAACGCCGAAGAGGGATCTCCGGCGGCGGACGAGGCCAGGATCACCGCCTGACCGGCGCTCCAGGGGTGCGGGAGTGGGTGCCTGCCAACGGCACCCACTTCGCACCGCACCCACGTCCCGCGCCCCCGCCCGTACGCCCTCACCTGGTATGCCCCCGCCCGTACGCCTTCATCCGGTACGCCCACACCCGTACGCGAGCCCGCACGTGAGCCCGCACCCAGCGCCGCGCACCCCGCGGCGCCCCCTCGCCGTATCCCTCTCCCGACTCCCGAAGACGCACGGAGGCTCAAGGTGAGCGAGTCCCTCGCCGAACGCATAGCCGCACTGCCGAAGTCCCGCCGGGCACTGTTCCAAGCCCTGACCGGCCGAGGCGGCGGGCGCGCCGCCGTACGGGAGGACCCCGATCCGGCACCCCGTGACCCCGCCGAACCGCCCGTGCTCTCCTTCGCGCAGCGCCGCCTGTGGTTCATCGACCAGCTGCAGCCCGGCAGCCCCGCCTACAACGTGCCGGTCGCCACCCGCATCCGCGGCCCGCTCGACGTCCCCGCCCTGCACGCGGCGCTCCAGGACATCGTGGACCGCCACGAGGTACTGCGGACCGTCTACACCTATCAGGAGGGAGCCACCGAGGCCGTCCCCCGCGTGGTGGACGGCTACCGGCTCCCCCTGCCGCTGACGGAACTGCCCGACGAGGCGGCGGCCCGGCCGTTCTACGACGCCGACGCGGGAGCCCCCTTCGACCTGGCCGGTGCCGTCCCGCTGCGGGCCCGGCTCGGCCGGATCGGCGCCGAGGACCACGTCCTCGTCCTCAACCTGCACCACATCGTCACCGACGGATGGTCCATGCGGGTCCTCTACACCGAACTGGAACGCGCCTACGCCGCCCGCACCGGGGCGCCCGCCGAGGCGACGGCCCCGCTCGCCCTCCAGTACGCCGACTTCGCCACCTGGCAGCGCCGCCGCGTCAGCGGGGACCGGCTGGAGAGTCTCACCTCCTTCTGGCGCGAAGAGCTGGGCGGCGCCACCCCTGTGGACCTGCCGACCGACCGGCCGAGACCGCCCGTCTTCGGCCACGCCGGCGCCTCCCGCTACATCGACCTCCCGCCCCGGCTCATCGCCCGGCTGCGGGAGTTCGGCAAGTCCGAGGGCGCCACCCTCTACATGACGATGCTGGCCGGCTTCGCCGCCACCCTGCGCCGCTGGACCGGTCAGGAGGACATCGTCGTCGGCACCTCCGTCTCCGGCCGTGACCACCCGGCCTTCGGCGAGCTCATCGGCTTCTTCGTCAACACGCTGCCGCTGCGCATCAGAACCGGGGGCGACCCCGGCTTCGCGGAGCTGGTCCGCGCCACCCGCCACACCACCCTCCAGGCGTACGCGCACCAGGAACTGCCCTTCGACCTCATCGTCGACGCCCTCGGACTGCCCCGCGACCCCAGCCGGCCGCCGCTCACCTCCGTGATGTTCCTCCTCGACGAGACCCCGGACACCGCCCCGGGACTCGCGGGCGTCGCCACCGAGCCCATCGACTTCTCCTCGCACGCCACCAAGTACGACCTCATGATCAGCGTCCACGACACCGGCACCGCCGTCCGCGCCCTCGTGGAGTACCCCACCGCCCTGTTCGACGCCGCGACGGTGGACCGGCTCCTCGGCCACTTCCTCACCACCCTCGAAGGAGCGCTGGACCGCCCCGACGCCCCGCTGTCCGCCCTGCCGCTGCTCACCGAGGGCGAGCGCCGGGCCGCCCTGGACGACTGGAACGCCACCCGCGCCCCCTTCCCCCAGGACGCCTGCCTGCACGAATTGTTCGAGCAGCACGCCGACCGGCGGCCCGACGCGCCCGCCGTGATCCTCGGCGGAGTCGGCGGCTGGAACATCACCTACCGGGAGCTGGAGGAGCGCGCCAACCGCCTCGCGCACCGGCTCGTCGAAGCCGGCGCGGGCCCCGACCGGACCGTGGCCCTGTGCCTGCGCCGCGGCCCCGGCCTCGTCACCGCGATCCTCGCCGTCCTCAAGGCCGGCGGGGCCTACGTCCCCCTCGACCCGGACTACCCGGCCGAGCGCCTGGCGCTGCTGCTGCGGGACTCCGCGCCGCCCATCGTCGTCTCCGACGCGGAGCTGATCGGCCGGCTGCCCGTCCCCGCCGGCACCGCCCAAGTGCTGCTCGACACCGACCGGGCCGCGCTCGCCGAGCTGCCCGCGACCCGCCCGGCCGTCCCCGTCACCTCCCGGGACCTGGCCTACGTCATCTTCACCTCGGGCTCCACCGGCACCCCCAAGGGCATCGCCCTGGAACACCGCGGCGTCGTCAACAACATCCTCGACCTCAACCGCTCGTACGGCATCGGCCCCGGCGACTCGGTCCTCGCCCTGTCCTCGCCGAGCTTCGACATGAGCGTCTACGAGACCCTCGGCATCCTGGCCGCGGGCGGCACGCTCGTCCTGCCCGACCCGGCCGCCGCCAAGGACCCGGCCCACTGGGCCGACCTCGTCGAGCGGCACGGCGTCACCGTATGGAACTCCGCCCCCGCCCTCCTCGGCCTCCTGGCCGACCAGCTCGAACACGCCGGCGGGCCCCGACTGCCCCGGCTGCGGACCGCGTTCCTCGGCGGCGACTGGATCCCCGTCACCCAGCCCGACCGGATCCGCGCCTTCGCGCCCGGCCTGTCCTTCGTGGCGCTCGGCGGGGCGACCGAGGCCTCCATCCACTCGGTGGAGTTCCCCGTCGGCCGGGTCGATCCGCAGTGGACGAAGCTCCCGTACGGGCGGCCCATGGCCAACCAGCTCACCTACATCCTCGACCCGAACGACCGCCTCGTCCCCGTCGGCGTACCCGGCGAACTGCACCTCGGCGGCGTCGGACTCGCCCGCGGGTACCTGGGCCGGCCCGAACTGACCGAGGAGAAGTTCGTCCGGGTCGAACTGGAGCCGGGCCGCACCGAACGCCTCTACCGCACCGGCGACCTGGCCCGCTACGGCCCCGACGGAACCATCGAACTCCTCGGCCGCACCGACTTCCGGATCAAGCTGAACGGGCTGCGCATCGAGCCCGGCGAGGTGGAGAGCGCGCTGCGCGACCGCCCAGGGGTCCGCGAGGCCGTCGTGGCCGCCCGCAGCACCGCCGGCTCCGACCGCCTCGTCGGTTACGTGGTGCCCGAGGAGGGCGCCGTCCTCGACACCGCCGCCCTGCGGACCGCGCTCGCCGCCGTGCTGCCCCCGCACTGCGTCCCCGCCGAACTCGTGCTGCTGGAGCGGCTGCCGCTGAGCCCCAACGGCAAGGTGGACCGGGGCGCCCTGCCCGACCCGCGCCCCACCGCCCCCGCGCCGGGCCGGCCCGCCGTGTCCGCGCCCGCGGACGCGGACCCGGTCGCCCTGCGGATCGCCGCCGTCTGGGCCGAGGTGCTCGGCACCGCGGAGGTCGCGCCCCACGACGACTTCTTCGCCCTCGGCGGGGACTCCTTCGCCGCCGTGCGCGCGGTGCGCGCCGTCGCCGCCGCCCTGCCGGACGGCGCAGCCGCCGCCCTGCGCGTCGTCGACCTCTTCAGCAACCCGACCCCGGCCGGCCTCGCCGCCCGCACCGCGGAACTCGCCGGAACGGAGACGGGAGCGGGACCGCAGCACCACCGACTGCTGCACCGGCTCACCCCCGAACGCCCGGCCGGCACCACCGCGCTGACCCTCGTCTGCTTCCCGCACGGAGGCGGCGATGCCATCGCCTACCAGCCGCTCGCCGCCCAGCTCCCGCCGCACATCGAGCTCCTGGCGGTCTCCCCGCCCGGACACGACCCGCTGCGCCCCGGCCCGATGCTGCCGGTGCCCGAGTTCGCCGAGCTCGCCGCCGAGGAGATCGTCCGCACCGTGCGGGGCCCGTACGCGGTCTACGGCCACTGCGCCGGAGTCGTCACCGCGCTGCAGACCACCCACGTACTGGAACGGCTGGGGCAGCGCCCGATCGCCCTCGACCTCGCCGCGGCCCTCCCCGAGGAGGACCCCGAGTACGCCCTGGAGATGGAACGCGTCTCCGGCGACGACGACCTCGTCGCCTACCTGACCACGATGGACGGCTTCGACGGCGTCCTCGACGACAGCGACCTCACCGCGGTCCTGCGGATGGTCCGCCACGACATGACCGAGGCCGCCCGCTTCTTCGCCCGCACCCCGGGCGGCTACGACCGCCCCCTGTCCACCCCGCTCACCTGCATCATCGGCGACGCCGACGACGCGACCGAGGGCTACGAGAACGGCTACCGCGCCTGGGGCCGGTACGCGGCCGACGTACGCCTCGCCGTGATCCCCGGCGGCCGCCACTACTTCGCCAAGCACCTGCCCGACCGGCTCGCCGCTCTCCTCGCCGACCTGCACCGCAACGGAGGAACCCATGTCTGATCTCGCCGAACGGCTCGGCCGTCTGCCCCAGGGACAGCGCTCCCGGCTGCTGGGCCGGATGCGCAACCAGATGACGGCCGGCGTGGGGCGCCGCATCGAACTGAAGCGCGCCGACCACGGACCGCGGTCCCGCTCCTCCTTCCAGCAGGAGCAGATGTGGTTCGTCGACAAGCTCGGCGCCGGCAAGGCCCGCAACAACATAGCCCTGGCGATAGGCCTGGGCGGACCCCTCGACCGGGCCGCCCTGCACGAGGCGCTCAACGCCGTCGTCGCCCGCCACCAGGTGCTGCACAGCAAACTCGTCGAGATCGACGGAGTTCCCTGGCAGGAACCCGTCCCCTCCTTCGTGCTCGGCGTCCACAGCACCGACCTCTCGGGCAGCGAGGACGCGGACCGCGAACTCGCCGAGCTCACCGCGAGCTGCGCCGCCGCCCCCTTCGACCTGGCCGCCGGCCCGCCCGTCCGCGCCCACCTCGTGCGGCTCGCCCCTGAGCACCACGTCCTGCTCTGGGTCGTCCACCACATCGCCTGGGACCCCGGCTCGACCCGCATCTTCACCGAGGAACTGACCGCCGGCTACGCGGCGGCCGCAGCGGGCAAGCGCCCGGATGCTCCCCGGCTCGCCGTCGAGTACGCCGACTTCGCGGCCTGGCAGCGGGCCAAGCTGGAGAACGACGAGCACGGCCGGGCCCTCGCGACCAAGTGGCGCCAGATCCTGGCAGGCGCCGTCGCCACCGAGGTCCTGCCCGACCACCCGCGCGGCCCCGAGACCCGCGGCGACGGCCGCGGTCTGAAACTGACCCTGGACCAGAAGCTGCTGGACCGCCTCACCGAGCTCGCCGACGCCAACAGCACCACCGTCTTCACCACCCTGCTCGCCGCCTTCAACGCGCTGCTGCGGCACTGGACCCGCACCGAGGACGTCGTCGTCGGCACCGCCAGCGCCTCCCGGCCGCACCCAGACCTGGAGCAGGTCATCGGCTGCTTCGTCCAGATGATCACCCTGCGGACCGAGGTCACCGACCAGCTCACCTTCCGCGAGCTGGTCACCCGCACCGCGTCCTCCGTCATGGACTCCTTCACCAACAGCGAGCTGCCCTTCGAGCAGGTGGTCGAGGCCGTCCGCCCGGTGCGCGACCCGCTGCGCCACCCGCTCTTCCAGATCGAGTTCACCTCGCTGGGCCGCTGGGGCACCCACCGGGCGCAGGCCGCCGATGTCGAGTTCACCATGGACCAACTGCACGACGGGGCAGCCAAGTTCGACATGAGCTTCCTGGTCGGCGAGAACGACGGCCTGGAACTCTCCCTCGAGTACAACACCTCCCTCTACCGGCACGGCACGGCGAGCGCCCTGCTCGGCGCCTTCCGCCAGGTCCTGGAGCAGGTCGCCGAGAACCCTGACCTCCAGGTCGGCGACATCAGCCTGGTCGAGGAGCCGGCCGCCTCCCGGCACGCCCGCGAGCTGTCCCGCGGCGGCCCCGTCGACGAGGCCGCCTGGACCACCACCCTGGACCGCGCGTTCCGCGAGCGGGCCACCATCCACCCCGACGCCGTGGCCGTCCGCCACGGCGCCACCCGGCTCGACTACGCGGCCCTCGACCGCTGGTCCGAGGCCATCGCCCACCGGCTGCGCGACCGCGGGGTCCGCCACGGCGACCCCGTCGCGGTGTGCGTGTCCCGCGGCCCGGCGGCCGTCGCCGGAGTCCTCGGCGTGCTCAAGGCGGGCGCCCACTACATCCCCGTCGACCCTGCCGCCCCGGCCGAGCGGACCCGTACGGTCCTTGCCGACGCCAAGGTCCGGCACGCCCTCGTCGACGAGAGCGCACAGCTGCCCGTACCGCTGGAGCTGGTGACCACCGGAACGGCCGCCCCCGTCCGGGAGGTTCCCTCCCTCGCGCCGACCGCCACGCCCGGCGACCTGGCCTACGTGCTCTACACCTCCGGCAGCAGCGGAACCCCCAAGGGGGTCATGATCGAGCACCGCTCGGTCACCCACTTCTCCCGCACCATCGCCAAGGCCTACGAGATCAGGGCCGAGGACCGGGTCCTGCAGTTCGCCCCGCTCACCTTCGACGTCTCCGTCTTCGAGATCTTCACCACCCTGCTGGCGGGCGGCTCGCTCGTCATCGCCACCGACGACGAGCGCCGCGACCCGGCCCTGCTCCAGACCCGGATGCGCGAGGACGCGGTCACCGTCGCGGAACTCCCACCCGCCCTGCTGCCCTTGCTCGACCAGGCCGGCCTGCCCGACCTGCGGCTGGTCTCGGTGGGAGGCGAGGCCTTCCCCGGCAGGCTGGTCGCCGAATGGACCGCGGGGGAGCGCAGGTTCGTCAACGGGTACGGGCCCACCGAGGCGACCGTCGCGGTCACGCTCATGGACTGCACCGGCAGCTACGACCGCAACCCGCCGATCGGCCGCCCCATGCCGGGTCACCAGGCCTTCGTCCTCGACGAGCGGCTGCGGCCGGTCCCGCCCGGCGTACCCGGCGAACTCTGCGTCTCCGGCCCGGGCGTGGCCCGCGGCTACCTGGGCCGTCCCGATCTCACCGCCGACCGCTTCGCCGACAACCCCTACGCGGACGGCCCGGAGACCGAGCGCCTCTACCGCACCGGCGACCTGGTCCGCTGGCTGCCCGGCGGAAACCTGGACTTCCTCGGGCGTACCGACCGCCAGCTCAAGGTGCGCGGCCACCGCATCGAGCCGGGCGAGGTCGAGTCCGTGCTCACCGGGCACCCCTCCGTGCAGCAGGCCGTCGTGGTCGCCCAGCCGGCAGCGGGCGGCGAGCGCATGCTGGCCGCCTACGTCACCGTCGAACAGGTGGGCTCGTACGCCTCCGAGGTCGCCGACGCCGAGGGCCTGCGCGCCTACGCGGCCGGCCGGCTGCCCGGCTACATGGTGCCGGTCGTCGTCGTCCTGGACGACCTGCCCCTCACCCCGCACGGCAAGGTCGACACGGCCGCCCTGCCCCAGCCCACCGAGCTGTCGGCGCAGGGCGGCACCGCGCCCCGCGACGCCATCGAGGAACAGATCTGCCGGGAGATCCTCACCCCGCTGCTCGAATGGCAGAACCCGGACGTGGAGGGCGACTTCTTCGCCCTGGGCGGCAGCTCCCTGCAGGCCACCATCGTGGTCTCCCGGGTCCGCGCCCTCTTCGGCATCGACATAGCCCTGGCCGACTTCTTCGGCCGCCCGACCGTCTCGGGACTCGCCGAACTGGTCCGCACCGCCAAGGCCGAGGCCGCCGGCGAACAGGACCGGCTGCTCGCGGTCTTCGAGCAGATCGAGAACATGAGCGACGACGAGGCCGCCGCCCTTCTCGGCTCCCTCCAGCACCCGGACGGTCCGTGATGGCCGGG
>NZ_JBSGZP010000266.1:0-9201 GCF_053611065.1 Streptomyces sp. NPDC054840 | reverse complement strand
CGACGCCTTCCGGCGCGCCGACGGCGACGTCATCGTGCTGCTGTCGGGGCGCAGCGAGGAGCACCGCCCGCAGACCGAGTCCTGGCTGCGGCGCCACGGTGTGCCGTACGACGAGCTGTGGATGCGCGCGGCGGGCGACACGCGCCGCGACGACGTGGTGAAGGCGGAGCTGTTCGACAGGCATGTGCGCCGCCGGTACGCGGTCCGGGTCTCGCTCGACGACCGGGACCGGGTGGTCGCGATCTGGCGCCGGATGGGCCTGCCCACCTGGCAGGTCAACTACGGCGACTTCTGAGGGTCCGGCCGCCGTGACCACAGGGGACGCCACCGATGCCGGGCGGAACGTGCTGATCGTGGATGGCGCGAACGTCGTCGGCTCGGTGCCGGACGGCTGGTGGCGGGACCGGCGGGGCGCGGCCGTCCGGCTGCGCGACCTGCTGGCCGGCCGGGGCGGGGGCGAGGAGATCGTCCTCGTCGTCGAAGGCGCCGCCCGGGGCGTCGAGTCCGTTCCCGGCGTACGGGTGGACTCGGCGCCCGGGAGTGGTGACGACCGGATCGTGGAGCTGGCCGCCGCGTATGCCGAGCGCGGCTGTGTCGTGGTCACGGCCGACCGCGCACTGCGTGAACGGGTCCGGGCGTACGGCGTGGGGTGCGTGGGCCCGCGTGCCGTACGCCCGGTGGACTGACTGCCGACCCGCCGGTCCGGCCACCTGCGTGCCTGCCTACCGGCGGGACCGGGTCAGCGGCAGTACCTCACCTCGGAGAGGTTCTTGACGTAGCGGGCGGCGACCCAGCGCTCCTTGTCGTACGCGTGCCCACGCATGGCGGCGTCGTGATCCCAGCCGCTGTTCTTGTCGGCCAAGCGGTACCAGATGCGGTTGCCGTCGACGTCCTCACCGTACTTCTTGCACTCGATCTCGACCTTGCTGTTCGGGTACACGTGGCCGAGGGACCGCGAACGGGTGCTGGGCTTGCTGCGGACGGTCAGCGGGCCCTTCGACACGACCTTGCCTGTCACGTGCCTCTCGTGGTAGACACCGGGCTTCGCGGACCCTCCGCCGACGACGAGCTCCCGCGGCGGCAGGTTCTCCGGACCGTCATCGGCGGCGGCGGCGGCGCCCGCTCCGACCAGACCGAGAACCAGGCTGCCGGTGGCGAGAGCGAGGGTGGTTCTGGTGGGCTTCAGCATGAGCCGGCTCCTCTATGAAGACATCCACCCGGCCGCGACGCGCGGCACGGGGCGGCAACCAGGCGGTTGCCAGGGACGACTATGACGAGGGCGGAGCGCGTAGCCCCGGCGGCTCACCGTCCTTTATCCCGATATAATCAATTTGCCCCATCGAGGTGCGTGGCTGTGCCCGCCCCCGAACGGGCACGGCCGCGCAGCGGGCCCCGGGGGGACAGGGCCGGTGCCGACCGGTGAGCCGGCGGAGGAAAATCTACGGCCCGGCCACCCGCCCCGCGGCCCTCCAGGGGATGAGACCGGCCTACCGCTCAGGGAGGCGACGCCGTACAACCTGCGGGGCACGCAGGGGGCGAGGTGCCCCTACACACCCCACCCGGCGGCGGTCCGGACCCGCGCCGTGCCAAGCCGGGATGCCGGCGTACGAGTCCGGCCCGGGTCGTCTCTTTCGGATCATGCCGGTTCGGCCCGCGTCGTCCGGTGCTGTGCCTCGCAAGGCGGAGAGGCGCCGGTGTACCGGACGTACGTGGCTGCTCCGACAACGCGCGCGAGGTGCGGTACCAGGCGGCGCGGGTCAGGCAAGATCCGAAGGAGACGACCTGGCGGCCCGCATGCCCTGATCGCGCGGCCCGGGGTGCGGCCGGCGGCGGGCCGCGCGAGAGTAGGCGCCATGGGTATCGATGACTACGGCGGCGGCGCCGGCGCACACGAGAGCGGCGTCCTCGTCGTGACGACCAACGACGTCCCCGGCTACCGGGTCGAGCGCGTCATCGGTGAGGTCTTCGGCCTCACCGTTCGCTCCCGCCACCTGGGCAGCCAGATCGGCGCGGGCCTGAAGTCCATGATCGGCGGCGAGCTGAAGGGCCTCACCAAGACCCTGGTGGAGACCCGGAACCAGTCCATGGACCGGCTCATCGAGCAGGCGAAGGCGCGTGGCGGCAACGCCGTGCTGATGATGCGCTTCGACGTCACCGACGCGCAGGACGTCGGGACCGAGGTGTGCGCGTACGGAACGGCCGTCGTCCTCGTCCCCGCCTGACCTGCCCGCCTCGGCCTGACCTGCCCGACCTCCGATGCTGCCGTCGTGCTCACGCCCTGCCCGCGGCCGGGCCTACCGCTTCCAGAGGGTCACTTCGGTGAGGTACGTCGGGACCTTGTAGAGCCTGTCCGTCGAGGGCTCGACACTGACGATCCTGACCATGGCGAGATTGCCCTTGGTGGTGACGGTGCACAGCAGGTCGCCCTGGACGATGGCGCTGTCCGCCCCGCTCAGGTCCGACTGCTGCAGCTTGTCGGGAATCGGATCGGTGGCGGCTCCGGTCTCGCACTGTTCCGGGGTGGCGCCCTTGCTCTTGCCGAAGGGTGTTCCGCTCTTGACGTCGTCGTAGCCCATGGCCAGTTCGCGGTCGCTGTAGCCGATGTCGCCGAACGGAGCCACCTTCGGGAAGTCGAGGTCGACCGCGTTGACCTTGCCGAACTCCCGGGGCGCCAGGAACTTCACGGGCTTGTCCTTGAACACCGCGGTGTAGGTGCGGCCGGACGGCTGGGGGGCCGGGGTCGAGCCGCCGCCCTGCGCCGCCGGAGCCGCGTCCTTCGGCGCCTGGGCCGTCCTGTCCTTGCTGTCGCCCGCAGTCTGCCGGCTGTCGCCCGCGCCGTCGCTGCGTGTGAAGTACCAGGCCCCACCCGCGGCGAGCGCGACCACCAGGACTCCCGCGCCGACGGCCAGGGGTACGCGGCTGCGGCGCGCGGGGGCGGGCGCCGCCGATGCGGCGGGTGCGGCGTAGGCGGGGCCGGTGGGCGCGCCGTACCCCGGGTGGGGCGGGCCTCCCACCGGTCCCTGGGTCGGCGCGTACGCCAGGGGGACAGGCCCTGGGGCCTGCGTGGGCGCGTACGTGGGCGGGGTGGGCCCGGGGGCCACGGTCGGCGTGTACGCCGGCGGGGGCGGGGTCCGCCCGGGCGCCCGGGAGGGAGCCGGCGCCTGCGCCTGCGACTGCGCCGACCGCTCGCGCCGCGCGATCTCCGCGGCCAGCGGTGCGGGCAGCCAGCCGTCGAAGTCACGCAACTCCCGGCCCGCCACCCGGCCGCACCACTCGGCGAGCTCCGCCGGGGCGGGCCGCCGCGCGGCATCGGCGTGCAGGCAGCGCTCCAGCAGCTGGCGCAGCGGCTCCGGGTAGCCGCTCAGGTCCGGCGCCTGCTGCGGGGTGTTGGCTATCGCGGCGGCGATCGAGAGCCCCCCGCCGTCGCCGTACGGGTGGCGGCCGGTGGCCACGACCGCGGCGATCAGGCCCAGCGCGAAGACATCGGTCGCCGCGGTGACCGTCCGGCCGAGGGCGTGCTCGGGGGACATGTACTGCGGGGTTCCGATGAACCCGCCGCTGCGCGTCAACTGGGTGGTGTCGGTCGCCCGCGCGATACCGAAGTCGATCACCCACGGGCCGTTGGAACCGAGCAGGATGTTGCTCGGCTTGAGGTCGCGGTGCACCACCGAGGCGGCGTGGATGGAGTGCAGGGCCTGCGCTGTGCAGCCGATCAGCTGGAACACCGCGGGCAGAGGCAGCGGACCGTGCGTGGCGAGAGCGTCGTCGAGCGCCAGGCCCGGCACGAACGCGGTGGCCAGCCAGGGCTGTTCACCACTGGTGTCATGGTCGAGCACCGGCACGATGTGGTACCCCTGCACGCGGCGGGCGGCCTGCACCTCGCGTTCGAAACGGACCCGGAAGTCCTGCTCCTGGGCGAAGTCGCGGCGGATGACCTTGAGGGCGACCGGCTGGTTCCCGCGGGTGCGTGAGAGGTAGACGGAACCCATGCCGCCTTCGCCGATCCTCGCGAGCAGCCGGTAACCGGCGATCTCCTGCGGATCCTCCGGACCGAGCAGTCCGAGTACGGCGTCGTCGGTGTTGGTCATGGGCTCCCCCTTGATGATCACTGGCCTCAGATCCTAACGGGGGGCGCGGACCGTCACCGCACCGCGCCGGTACGGTGGTGCTCCGGAGACGAAGGGGCGGCCCGATGAGTCAACGCAAGTCGGCGGCAGAGGTGTTCGACGATCTGGGGGAGCGCTACGAGAGGCGTTCGGGCGGATCCCCGGCCAACTGGAGGCCCTCGACTGGCTCATCGGCCGGCTGCCCGCCGGGGCACGGGTGTTGGACGTGGGCAGCGGCACCGGACGGCCCACCGCCGAGGCACTGGCCCGGGCCGGCTGCGCCGTCACCGGCATCGACGTCTCGGCGGCCATGGTCGAACTGGCCCGTGCCGCAGTCCCGCAGGCCCGCTTCGAGCAGGCCGACGTACGTACCTACACGCCCGAGCGGGCCGGCTTCGACGCGGTGTGCTCCTTCTTCCCCCTGCTGGTGATGGACCAGCCGGAGGTCGCGGGGGCCCTGGACCGCATGGCGTCCTGGCTCGCGCCGGGCGGGTACTTCGTGATGGCCACGGTGCCGGGGGACATCCGGGGCCTGGACATCGAGTGGATGGGTCACGAGGTCACCGTCAGCAGCCTCTCCACGGAGGCCCACCTGGCCCGGCTCGCCGACCTGGGGCTGGAGGTGCTGCACCACCACACCGCGCACTTCCAGCCCGCCGACGACCGGGCGGGCCCCGAGGAGCACCTCTTCTGCTACGCGCGCCGGAGCGGGTGACCGGCGCCGTCCGTTGCCGGGAGCGGGGCCGGGCTGGAACCCTCGGGGAGGAGCCCGGCCGCTTGCTCGCCCCCGGCCGGTCGATGAGTCCGTCGGTCCGGTTTCGCCGGGCCGTCGGGACCGGCGGAACCCTCGGCGAGCCAATCACCGTCCCCGCCCACCACTGATCCACCGCTTCCCCCGTCAGGCACGCACCCCGCCCGCGAGGAGACCCCCCGCATGTCCACCCCCACCCGCACCGCTGTCGCCCCGCTGACCACAGAGGAGGCCGAGCTGCTCGTCGCGACCGCCTCGGCCGCCGCCGAAGCGGCCGGGGTCACGGTCAGCGTCACGTTCTCGACGCCGGTGGCCACCTGCTCGCCTTCCGCCGCGACGACCGCGCCGTACTGATCTCCGGCGAGACCAGCACCCGTAAGGTCTACACCGCGCTCCAGCTGAACGCGCCCACCGCCGACCTCGTCGAAGCCGTCCGGCCCGGTGGCCCCTTCCACACCCTGCCCACGGCCCTCGACCGGCCCTTGCTGTTCATCGCGGGCGGGCTGCCCGTCCACCGCGACGGCCGCCTCATCGGCGCCATCGGTGTCGGCGGCGGCGCCCCCGACCAGGACCACGGTTTCGCCGTCGCCGCGCGGGACGCCCTGCTCTGAGCCCGCCGGGTCGCGCGCGCGTGTTCCCCGTGCCACGTTGGTACGGGGAAACGCGCACATGATGAGCACACAGAGGCGGCACAGGAGGGTCCACACGATCGCGACGGCCACGGTCGCCGCGCTGGTCACCCTTGCCCTCCCGGGTTGCACGGCCGCCTCCGACGAGGCACGCGCCCCCAGCGCCCAGGGTTCCTCCACGACCGCGGCCCGCCCGGCCGAAGCCGTACCCCCCACGCCCACGCCGACACCGTCCTACCCGCTGTCCACCGCCCCGCGCACCATCCCGGCGGTACGGGAGCACGTACCCGCCCGCGGCCCCGGCTGGAAGCCCACACCCGACGCGCGCGTGGTCGTCGCCCCGGACGACACCGCCGCCCTGGCCGACGAGGCCGAACTGCTCGCCGGTGAACTGAACATCGGATACGGGGCGGCGGCGGCGCCGCGCGCCGGTGACGTGGAGCTCTCCCTGGACGCGAGGACCGCGGGAGGGCTGGAGTCGTACACCCTCGACGTCAAGGACGGCCGCGTCCGCATCAACGGTCCCGACCAGGCCGGGGTCTTCTACGGCACCCGCACCCTCAAGCAGGCGGTCAAGAGCGCCGGTTCGGCCCCCGAGGGCACCGTGCGCGACGCCCCCGCCAAACCGCAGCGCGGCCTCAACCTCGACATCGCCCGCAAGTTCTACACCCCGGACTGGATCGAGGACCGGCTGCGCGAGATGGCCGACCTCAAGCTCAACCAGCTCGGCCTGCACTTCTCCGACGACCAGGCCTTCCGGATCCAGTCCGACACCCACCCCGAGATCGTCTCCACCCCGCACCTCACCAAGGCCCAGGTCCGCGAGATCAACACGCTCGCCGCCCGGCTGCACATCACGGTGGTCCCCGAGATCGACTCTCCCGGCCACCTCGGCGCGGTCCTGCGCGCCCACCCCGACCTGCAGCTGCGCGACACCCAGGGGCGGGCGGTCAAGGGCGCCGTGGACATATCCGACCCGGCGTCCGCCAAGCTCGTGGACGAGCTGCTGCGCGAGTACATACCGCTCTTCCCCGGCGGAGCCTGGCACCTGGGCGCCGACGAGTACCAGGCGCTGGTCTACCGCGACCCGCAGGCCTCCTTCCCCGAGCTCGCCCGCGCCGCCCAGCAGCGGTACGGACCCTCGGCGCGGGTCCAGGACCTGGCGACGGGCTGGCTGAACGACCGCGCCGCCGTGGTCCGGCCGTCGGGGAAGGCACTCAAGGCATGGAACGACGGGTTCTTCGCGGGCGGGGTGACGAGCGCCGCGAAGGACATCCAGGTCGAGTACTGGACCGGCAAGGAGAACGGAGCCCGCCCGCCGCTGGAGTACCTGCGCGAGGGCCGCAAGCTCGTCAACCTCAACGACGAGTTCCTCTACTACGTGCTGGGGGAGCCCAACCAGTTCACGTACCCCACCGGAAAGCGGATCTACGAACAGTGGACCCCGCTCGTACTGCGCGGCACGGCCCCCGTCCCGGCCTCGTACGGGCCGCAGATCCTGGGCGGGCGCCTCGCCATCTGGAGCGACCTGTCCGGCGCCCAGACCCAGGCCCAGGTGGCCGCGGGCATCCAGGCTCCACTGGCCGCGCTCTCCCAGAAGGTGTGGGACGCGCGCACGCCCCAGCTGTCCTGGCCGGAGTTCAAGGCCCTCGCCGACCGGCTCTGACCCGGCCGATCCGTCCCCCGGTCTCGGCGTCCCCCGGTCTCGGATGGGCTCCGGCTACGGCCGCTCCGTACGGTCGACGCGCTGCCGGCGGCGCTGGAGCCGCTGGCCGACCAGCGGCAGCGCCAGGATCACCGCGGACGTCCAGACGGCGGCGAAAGCCCAGATCAGGAGCCGGGAGACGGTGACCGAGGCCGCCACGAACAGCACCGCCGCCACCGCACCGAGCAGCCAGGCGGCCACGGTGCGGTGACGCCGGTGCGACCTGGACCGCAGGATCCGGTCGAGGGAACGGTCACCCTTGAGTTCGGCCTCGATCGCGGACAGGGCGCGCTGCTCTCGATCGGAAAGTCCGGCTCCGTCCATCACGACGCACCTCCGTCGGCTGCTGCCGTCGGGCGCGGGTCGCAGCCTCTGGCCTGGGAGTACCCTGCCTGGCGCGGCCCAACCCCCGGAGGGCGCCGTGACTGCGGACCCCGGTCACCAGATGGAGTCGACCCACTCCGGGTGGTCGATGAACGGGTTGCGGTTGTGCTGGTACCGGTCGAATATGACCTGGTTGCGGCGCTGCTCGAAGGCGTCGGGCGGGTCCATCTGGTTCCACTGCTTCAGCAGGCTGATCCGGCCCATCGCGGGAGCCGAACCATTGTTGACCGCGTCGTTCGGCTCCAGGTCGGCGAAGCCGTCGCCCCCGTCGTAGCGGACGGCCATGTACAGCAGCATCCGCGCCACGTCGCCCTTGACCGCGTCGCGCGGCTCGAAGGAGTCGGCGTCGGTGAGACTGCCCGGCGCCTCGCTGACGGGGCTGCCGCCCTTGTCGAAGTCCTTGTTGCCCCGGGTGCTGTTGACGGTGACGTCCTCGGGGCGCAGGTGGTGCAGGTCGGTGCCCGGGCCGGTGACGGTGCCGAAGTCGCCGTGGCTCTTGGCCCAGACGTGCTCGCGGTTCCAGTCGTTGACCCCGCCGCCGTTCGTCGCCTTGGACTGGGAGCGGCCGGAGTAGAGCAGGATGACGTTGTCGGAGTCCGCCGGGTCCTGGTCGGTCACCTTCAGGGCGTTCCACACGCCTTCGTAGGTCACCTTGGACTGGGTCTTGATGATGTCGTGCAGGGCGCTCTTCAGCGCGGGCCCGGTCTTGCCCTGGGCGTTCGCGTAGTAGTCCGCGTACGGGTCCGCCTCGGTGGCCGCCGGGTTCTCGGCGGTGGTGATGCCCTGCTGGCCGGCGGACGCGGCCGCCGGTATGCCGATCAGGGTGGCGGCGGCGAGGGCGGCCGCCCAGGGGGTCATGCGCGAGATCTTCATCAGGTGGGGGGTACCTCTCCCTACGCACCGTCCCCGCCTGGGGAATTGGCGGAGTGTCAGTGGCAGTGCGAGGGTCACATTGTCATGTGCCGAACAGGTGAAAACCATGTGTCGGGAGTGGGGGACCTTCGTGTGTGCCGGCCGCGCACCGCGGGCAGGGTAGCGATGGCCCCGGTGGGGCCGGACCGACCGTGACCAGCCCTATCGGGAGCAGCCCATGGCAGTGAAGATCCTCATCGTGACCGGCGACGCGGCCGAATCGCTGGAGGTCCTGTATCCGTACCAGCGCCTGCGGGAGGAGGGGTACGAGGTCCACATCGCGGCGCCGCAGGTGAAGAAGCTGCGGTTCGTGGTGCACGACTTCGAGGAGGGATTCGACACCTACACCGAGAAGCCCGGCTACACCTGGCCCGCCGACCTGGCCTTCGTGGACGTGGTCACCGAGGACTACGCGGCCCTGGTCGTGCCGGGCGGTCGGGCGCCGGAGTACCTGCGCAACGACCCCGAGGTCCGCCGGATCCTGGCCGCCTTCGCGGAAGCCGACAAGCCGATCGCCCAGATCTGCCACGGCCCGCTGATCACGGCCGCGGCCGGGGCTCTGGCCGGACGCCGGGTGACCGCTTACCCGGCGCTGGAGCTGGACATGAAGGCGGCCGGGGCCGAGTTCGAGGACTGCGAGACCGTGGTCGACGGCACGCTGGTCTCGGCCCGGGCCTGGCCGGACCACTCACGCTGGATGCGGGAGTTCCTGAC
>NZ_JBSGZP010000265.1:0-9248 GCF_053611065.1 Streptomyces sp. NPDC054840 | reverse complement strand
GCGCTGAGCCGCGAGTTGGCCCTCACCAGCGAGCGACTGGCCGCCTCCCGCGAGCGCGAGCGGGCCCTGGAGGCCTCGCGGCGCGAGCTCGTGGCGTGGATCTCGCACGATCTGCGCACCCCCCTGGCCGGGCTGCGCGCCATGTCGGAGGCGCTGGAGGACGGCATGGCGGCCGACCCCGCCCGCTACCACCGGCAGATCCGCACCGAGGTCGACCGTCTCAACTCCATGGTCGGCGACCTCTTCGAGCTCTCCCGCATCCACGCGGGCGCGCTGTCCCTGACGCTGACCCGGATGTCCCTCCACGACCTGGTGGGCGACGCCCTGGCCGGCACCGACGCGCTCGCCCGCGAGCACGGCGTACGGCTGGTCGGCGAGGGGGTGGTCTCACTGCCGGTGGAGGTCGACGGCAAGGAGATGACGCGGGTGCTGTCCAATCTCCTGGTCAACGCGATCCGCCACACGCCGGCCGACGGTACGGTCGCGATCGCCGCCGAACGCCGCGCCGACTCGGTGGTGGTCTCGGTCACCGACGCCTGCGGAGGCATCCCCGAGGAGGACCTCCCGCGCGTCTTCGACACGGGCTGGCGCGGCACCCCGGCCCGTACCCCTCCCTCGGGCGCGGGACTGGGCCTCGCGATCGTCCGGGGCATCGTCGAGGCCCACGCGGGCCGCGCGAACGTCCACAACGTCTCGGGCGGCTGCCGCTTCGAACTGACCTTGCCGGCCGCTGCCGGCTGAGCGCTGTCCCGTGATCCCCGGTGGATCGGCGCACGGCGTGGGATGCGGTGCGTCGCAAACCGGAGGGGCGTCTGCATACCGGTCGTATGCGGGCGCTCCGACGACGCGGCGAGGTGCCGTGACTGTCGTCGTGCGCCCGCCGGGGATCACGGGGCAGCCCTCGGGTCGTGTCCGAGGGATATCACGGTCCCGTCGTGACGGAAACGGCCTCGCCCGTGGCCAGTTCGGCCATCCCCGCGGCGAACGGGACGACCGGGTGCCAGCCCAGCTCGTGGCGCAGGCGCGCCGAGTCGGCGGTGATGTGCCGGACGTCGCCGAGGCGGTACTCGCCGGTGACGACCGGGCCGGGGCCGCCGCACGCGGCGGCCAGCGCCCCGGCCATGTCTCCGACGGTCCGCGGGTCGCCGCTGCCGACGTTGTACGCGGTGAAACCCGCGGGCCCGGCGCCCGTGTCCGCCGCGTCCAGGGTCTCCAGGGCCACCGCGTTGGCCGCGGCCACGTCCCGCACGTGGACGAAGTCCCGGCGTTGTCCGCCGTCCTCGAAGACGCGCGGCGCCTCGCCCCGCGCGAGCGAGGACCGGAACAGCGCGGCCACTCCCGCGTACGGGGTGTCGCGGGGCATCCCCGGCCCGTAGACGTTGTGGTAGCGCAGCGAGATGACGCGTCCACCGGTGGCCCGGGCCCACGAGGACGCGAGGTGTTCCTGGGCGAGCTTGGTCGTGGCGTAGACGTTGCGGGGGTCGGTCGGCGCGTCCTCCGTGACCAGCCCCGGCGCCAGGTCGGCGCCGCAGACCGGGCAGCGCGGCTCGAACCGCCCGGCCCGCAGGTCGCTCTCCGCACGCGGGCCGGGCCGGACCGTGCCGTGGGCGGGGCACGCGTAGCGCCCCTCGCCGTAGACGACCATCGACCCGGCGAGCAGCAGCCGGGGTACCCGCGCCCGCGCCATCTCGGCCAGCAGCACCGCGGTGCCCAGGTCGTTGGCCGACACGTAGCCGGGGGCGTCCCCGAAGTCCTTCCCCAGCCCCACCTTGGCCGCCTGGTGACAGACCGCGTCCACGCCCGCCAACGCCTTCGCCACGGCATCCGGGTCCCGTACGTCCCGCCCGTCCTCCGCCAGGTCGAAGACCACCGGGTCATGGCCACGGCCGATCAGTTCGGCAACGATGTGCGAGCCGATGAAGCCCGCGCCGCCAGTCACAAGTACGCGCATGCTCCGACGCTATGCCGCGCACCGCCCCGCGACGCTCGTACCGGGCCGCACGTCACGGATCCGTAAGAACAGCGGCCGCCTCGTCCGGCGGTGCGCGCCTGGCTCGCACACCCCCTGACCAGCGGACTGTGACTCCGCCCACGCCCCCTTGACCAAAGAAGGAAGGCCTACCTAACTTCATTGTCATGGCCCCCGACGACCCCACCCCTTCCTCCGACGCCTCCCGTCCTTCCGACGCGTCCGAGCTGGTCGACTTCCCCGTCGACCTCACCTCGCAGGAGGTGCTCCGGCGCGCCCAGGTGATGGCGGCCCTCGGCCCGGACTGGGATCCGATGGAGGTGCTCCTCGGCGAGGAAGCCGCGTACGACCTGCTCTATTCCGGGCTCGACGCCGAACAGCAGCGCCTCTACGACGACCTGGTCGCGGCCGGTGTGCTGCCGTCGCGCGGAGACGGCAGTGCTGCCGCTTGACCCGCAGGCCGACCCAGGACGCCGTGCCTGGGTGGCCTGCCCGAAGTGTGCGGACGACCGCGGCTGCGAACCCTGCGAGCAGCGGCGTACCTGCTCCACCCACTGGCGCTACCTCCTCACCACCACCGGAAGCATGCTCCACCTCCAGTGCCCCGGGTGCACCCATGTCTGGGTGCACGAGAGCGGCTTCGGAGCCACCCGCTCCCGGTGGGACCGCGTCACGGGCGGCGGGCCCGGCTTCTGACAGCCCCCCGCCGGGAGTCAGGTGGCGGTCCAGCCGCCGTCCAGGGGGATCGAGGCGCCCGTGATGTAGCCGGTGTGCGGGCCGCAGAGCCACAGAACGGCTGCGGCGACCTCCGCCGGTTCGAGCAGCCGCTTGACCGCGGAGCGGCTCAGCAGCACGTCTGACACCACCTGACCTGCGTCGATGCCGTGAGCGGCGGCCTGGGCCTCGATCTGCCGCTCGACCAGTGGTGTGCGGACGTAGCCGGGGTTCACGCAGTTGCTGGTGATGCCGTGCGGAGCGCCTTCGACGGCCGCGACCTTGCTCAGCCCTTCCAGTGCGTGCTTCGCGGTCACGTAACCGGCCTTGAACGCGCTGGCACGCAGCCCGTGCGCACTGGAGATGTTGACGATGCGGCCCCATCCGCGTGCGCGCATGTGCGGCATGGTCCGGCGGATCAGCAGGAACGGCGCGTTCACCATCACGCGTTGTATGAGGGCGAAGCGGTCCGGCGGGAACTCGGACAGCGGGGCGACGTGCTGCAGCCCGGCACTGTTGACCAGGATGTCGATGTCGGCCGGCAGCTCGCCGACGCTCTCGGCCCGGGCCAGGTCCACCACGTGCGCCCGCCCGCCGATCGTCTCGGCGACGGCCTTCGCCGTGGCGGCGTCCATGTCCACCACGTGGACGTGGGCCCCGGCCGCGGCGAGCGCCGAGGCGCAGGCCCGCCCGATGCCGCTGCCGGCGCCGGTCACCATGGCGGTGCGGCCCGCCAGGTCGATGCCCGCGGTGGCCGCTGTTCCGTGGGGCGCGGGAGAGTGCACGGGAGGATGTCCGCTTGTCATGCCCGGAATCATCCGGCACGCCCGTGGGACGCTCCCATGTGCGCGGCCGCCACAGTCGGGCCGCACGGGATGTCGGCCGCCGCCAGGTCCACGGGGGCGGCCCGGGGAGACCCGACCGCGGACCACGAGGACGAGCCGGGTCTGCCGAGCCGTCCGCTCTCCCTGACCGCCGGCCCCGACCTGTTCTTTCCCGTCGTCACCCCCTGAAGGCACGCACCCGACCCGTCAGCCCCGGGTGTGCCAGGCGGGCTCCAGGCGGTCGAGGGTTTTCAGCGGTGTCACCGTGGATCTTCCGTCATGGGCACGCCGATGGCGAGGAGGGCGGTGTCGTCCTCGAGGCCGTCGCCGAACTCGTCCAGCAGGCCCGCGAGTGCCTTGATGACCGCCTCTGGGGGTTCGCCGGCGTGGTGGGTGGCGAAGGCGCGCAGGGCTTCGTCTCCGTACAGGGCGTGCTTCACCCCGCCGAACTTCGGCGCGGGCGCGGTGGTCGCGACCGCTCAGCGCAGCAGCGCTCCGCGCAGGGTGATGCCGTGGCGCGTGCGCAGCCGGCGCAGCTCCCACAGCGCCACGGCGGTGACGGACAGCGGTGCTCCGAGCAGGAAGGCCAGCCGGGCCCCGAGGGGCACGCTGTCGTAGGCGCCTCGGAACACGTCGAAGAGGGCGAGTTCCCATACCAGGAGCGTCGCGAGCAGCGGTGGCACCGTCTCGTGGAGGTCTGCCGTCCGGAAAACGTGGACGAGCGATTGCCCGATGCCGTAAAGGGCGAAGGGGGCGAGCCACAACAGGAAGGCGCCCAGGGCGAACAGCAGCACCACACGCCCGGCGGACGCCGTCCAATTCGTGTGCTCGTCCACATAGCCGAGCCCTGTGATCAGGCGCGGCACGGCGAGCGTGACGACCAGCGCGAGCAGCGCCCCGGCCGGCTTGACCGCGCGGCGCAGGAACAGGCGCCGGTGGGGCGGGCGGGCCGCCGCGATGAAGACGGCGACGGCGACCGGGAAGGTCACCGCCAGCACGATCAGGGCGGTACGGATCTGGCCGAAGCGGTCGTCGACCACGCCGTCGGCGTCCGACGCCAGCCCGTAGGACAGCAGCATCCATGTGATCGAGACCAGCCCGATGGCCGTCCGCAGGATCTGCACCCTCTTGACCAACGGATCGTGCACGCGGTCCGGCCGGGACGGCGTGAAGACCATGCGGCCCACGGCTATGGGGTTGAAGAGCCGCCCGAAGGTCAGCCGGCCCGCAACCGGGGGTTGTCCTGCTCCGTACGGATTCCAAGGCGCGCCGTCGCCCCCGCTTGCGCTCATCCCCGCGTCCTTCGTCTCGCTCGGCAGACAATCTCATGGAGCATAAGCGGACCTCGGCACGCCCGACACGAACAAGCGGGCGTACGGGCCGAGTTCCGCCGGAAACGCCGGCGTGTGGGGCCGATCAGCCTCAACCGACGGATCCGGCGGCAGCGGGACGGCGTCCGGGCACCATCCGCACACCGCAGTACCACACGGCGCCGCTGATGAACGCGTGTGCGGCCCCTGCGGACCGAGGCCGGTGAGGCACGGCCGCCCCGCGCTTGCGGCAACGCCGAACGGAACACCTCGGAGCCGGCGCCGGTGCCTACAGGTCGCGGTGCCCCTGCGAGGGCCAGATGTGGTCCTGTGAGCTGTGCGGGACCGACGCAGGAGGGTGGGACGCCCAGGCGGGGTCCGCGTCGTAGCCGCCGTACGGCGCGGCCTCGGGAACGGGCCACGGCTGGGGGGCCGAGGGCGTCTCCGTCATGGGCGAGTGCTCCGGCAGCGGAGGCTCGGACGGGGTGACGGGCACCTGGAGGCTGCCGTAGCGATCCATTCGCTGCCAGCGCAGCCGGGACCCGGCGACAGCGGTGAAGACGGACTGGATCACGACCAGGTACATGAGCTGGCGGTAGACGAACTGCTGCAGGGGCAGGCTCCACAACGGCGTCGGCCGCTCCCCGTCCAGGCGGAACGCGTACAGCCCCAAGAGGACCTGGAGGAGAAGGAAAGCCGTCCACAGGCCGAGGATGCGCAGGGGGTCGAGGAACACCAGGCCGTAGACGGCGAAGACGTCCACGACGGGCGCGAGCAGGGGCAGCAGGACCTGGAACATCAGCAGGTAGCCCAGACCGCGTCGGCCCAGCTTTCCGGCCTGCCCCCGCTGGGTGAGAGCGCCCCGGTGCTTCCACATCGCCTGGAGGGTGCCGTAGCACCAACGGTAGCGCTGTTTCCACAGGGCACCGAGCGATGCGGGGGCTTCCGTCCATGCCTTGGCCCGCTCCTCGTAGACGACGCGCCAGCCGTCCCGGCACAGGGCCATGGTGAGGTCCGTGTCCTCGGCGAGGGTGGTGTCGCTGACGCCGCCGACCCTCAGCAGCGCCTCGCGGCGGAACGCGCCGACGGCACCGGGGACGGTGGGCATGCACTCGGCGAGGTCGAACAGCCGGCGGTCGAGGTTGAAGCCGACCACGTACTCGATGTGCTGCCAGCGTCCGAGCAGCCCGCCCCGGTTGACCACCTTGGCGTTGCCGGAGACCGCCCCCACGCGGCGCTGGGCGAAGGGCTGGACGATCATGCGGACGGCGTCCGGTTCGAAGACGGTGTCGCCGTCGACCATGACGAGCAGATTGCAGTAGGCCGCGGCGATGCCCGTGTTGAGGGCGGCCGGCTTTCCGGCGTTCTGCTGCCGGATGACCCGTACGCCGGGCAGCTGGAGGGCCTCGACGATGTCGGCCGTGCCGTCCGTGGAGCCGTCGTCGACGACGATGACCTCGACCTGATGGTCGGAGGCCACCAGGGAACGGACGGCGGCCTCGATGCCGGCGCTCTCGTTGTAGGCGGGGACGATGACGCTGACGGGTTCGGTGACCGGAGCACCCCAGGGCCTGCGGCGCATCTTCACATGGCGCCTGGCGGCGACGAAGACGGCGACCGCGCGCAGCAGGCTGATCGCGCCCGCCGCCCACAGCAGCCAGGAGAGGGCTTCGATGATCCAGTCACTGGTGCGGAGTGCGGTGATGAGGGCGAGGCCGTGCCACCGGTCCACGGTTCCGGCGGGCTGCACGACTTCGGGGAGGGCGACGGCGTCGCCCACGGTGACGAACTTCCAGCCGGACGCCTTCAGGCGCGGCACGAGCTGTTCGAGCGCGGCGACCGTCTGCGCCCGGTCCCCGCCCGCGTCGTGCAGCAGCACGATCTGTCCCGCTGCGTCCTTCGGGGTGGCGTCGGCGATGATCCGCTCTACGCCCGGGCGTCGCCAGTCCTGGCTGTCCAGGGTCGTCAGGACGGTCAGGTACCCCTCCTGTCCGGCCTGGACGACGGCGCTCCAGTCGGCGTCGCCGAGCGCCTTGTTGGTGGAGGAGTACGGGGGGCGCAGCAGCGGCGTGGTGACGCCGGTGGCGCCGGCGATGACGAGTTGGGTCTCGCGCAGTTCCAGGGAACGCCGCCAGGGCGACGCGGTGCCGAGATCGGTGTGGGTGAAGCTGTGCATGCCGATCTGGTGGCCCTCGTCGACGATCCGGCGGGCGAGGCCGGGGTTCTCGGCGACCCGGTTGCCGACGGTGAAGAAGGTGGCGGGCACGTCGTTGCGGCGCAGCACGTCGAGGATCTTCGGCGTCCAGACGGGGTCGGGGCCGTCATCGAAGGTCAGTGCGAGGGTGCGGGCCGCCGGGGCGGCGGTGCGGCCGGCCGTGCCCTCGATCACCGGCCCGCCGGAGCTGACGCCGGCCGGGACCGCGGTTCCCGGACCTCGCTCCCGGGGAGCCCCGTCGGGGGTCGTGTCGAACAGGTGCTGGGTGTAGCCCTGGAGGAGCAGCGCCGCCGAGAGGGTGAGTACGAGGGTGGTCAGCAGCAGCCAGTGGGTGCGCAGGGGGATGTTGCGTACGGAGCTGTGCCTGCCGCGGGAGCGGCGACGGTTCTTCGACAAGGGACGGGGCTTCCTGCCTGCTGCGTAGTGCGGTGTGGAGAGATGCGGTGCTGGGGCATGCGCTGTTGCCGGTGCGGACGATGCCCCGCGTGTGCGGACGATGCCCCGCGTGCCGGGCTCAGGGGCGGCTGGTGGGCTTGCCGTCGCCTTGGCCCGGCGGCGCGGTGCCGCGGCCGCGGCCCCCGCCGGGAGGCGACGCAACGGGGTCGGCCGGTCCGGTGGCGGCCTTGGTCGTTCCGGTGCCCGGCGTCGCAGGGCTGGTCGCGGTCGCGGCAGCCGGGTCAGGTGCGGCGCTGCGCGAGGCCGCCGGGTCGAGGCGCGGGCTCTTGCTCACCGCACCGCTGGGGGACGGGCTCGCGCTGCGGCTCCCGGCCGGCCCCTCGGGCGCGGGGGTGTGCGGAGCCTGGGCGGAGGGAAGGAACGGTGACTGCAGGGTGGGGCCGCCCAGCAGGGCGCTGATGAGCAGGACGACGTAGGCGGCGGCGGGTACCACCAGCAGGTAACCCCATCGGCGCACCCGGCGCTGTCTACGCCCCGACGTGTCCACGAACACCGGGGCCGGCGGCTCCGGCGCCGTACCGGGTGCACCGGCGTCGCCGAGGAACAGTTCCATCGTGTCGTGATCCGGGTTGCCGATGGGTGGGTGCATGCGCGGTGGCCTCTGGGGATCGGGGGACGGAACGTCGGGGCAGGTCGTCGTCGCGGCGGGATGGCGCTCATGCCCTTCAGCGTTGGAGCCTCCGTCCGTGTCACTCCCGGTGCCTACTCCGTCCCATTCCGTACGATCCCGACCTGGATGTCCGGTCGCCGGCGCGGGGACCGGACAAGAACCCTGACAACGACGGCGGCCGGCGCCGGGGCGGGCTGAGCCGCGGTTCCCGTTCCATTGCTGTTGGCTCCGGCGTTACGGGGTCTTTTCGTAGCGGCACGACAGTGCACCGTGCATCAGCGGCTGTGGCTGAGAGCTCCGCCTGTCCCGTCCAGCCAGGCAGAGCTCTCAGCAGCGGGCCCACGGCGGGGCACCGTTGGTCGGGGCTTTCGGGCCGCCGAGTCAGGCGAGGGCGGCGACCAGCAGCGCGAAGGCGGCGATGATGACGGCGACGCGGACGTAGTGGAAGCGGTCCCAGCGGTTCGCCTGCTCCTTCCAGTCCTCGGGGCGGTTCTCGGGGGTCCACGTCTTGCTCCGGTTGTTGATCGGGACCAGCAGCAGGACCGACATGATCACGCTGAGGATCAGCAGCGCGCCGGCGGTGACGACGAGGCCGGTGCCGTGGCGGTGCCATCCGGCGACGGCCCAAAGTGCGACGAGGACGAGCGAGGTGATGTACCAGACCGGCATCACGGCGCCGAGCATCCGGCCCCCGTGGGCGCGGCCGAGTTGGCCACTGTCGCCGGGGAGGGCGTTGAGGATCGGGTTGATGACGAAGGCGACGGCGAACTCCACCCCCACCATCACGCCGACGATCACGGTGGTGAACACCTCAAGTGCGTTGAGCATGACGAATCCCCCTGAGAGCTAGCATCGCTAGATGATGAGGCAACGCTAGTACTACTGCCGCTCGCTTGTCTAGTGATGCTAGGATCGAATCATGTCGGTACAGGAACGCAAGGAGCGCGAACGGGCGGGTCGCGAGCGCCTCATCGTGGCGACGGCCCGCGAACTCGCCGAGCAGCAGGGCTGGGACGCGGTCACCACCCGCCGGCTCGCAGAGCGCATCGAGTACAGCCAGCCCGTCCTCTACAGCCACTTCCGCGGCAAGCGCGAGATCATCGGCGCCGTCGCCCTCGAAGGCGCGGCCGAAATGGCCACGGCACTGCGG
>NZ_JBSGZP010000264.1:0-9259 GCF_053611065.1 Streptomyces sp. NPDC054840 | reverse complement strand
CCCCGCTCCGCCGCGTCGAGCTCGGCCCGTACCGCGTCGCGCCAGCCCGACCACTCCAGCGGTTCCACGCCCGTAGCCACCCGGGCCGCCGCCCGGAGCCGGTCGGCCGATTCACCCGGGGCGAGCCCGGGGGGCAGGGTCAGTCCGGCCCGCGTGAGCAGGGCGACCAGCGCGAGCAGCCGGGCCTCCCCGCCCCCGTCCCCGGTGGGGCCGGCGTCGGCGCGGGTGAGGCGCTCCAGTTCCGCCAGGTCGAGTACGGGGTCCAGGCCGAGCCGCGCCGACAGGGCCCGCATGGCATCGGGTTCGCCGGACGGGCGTCCGGCCGCGTCCCACGCGTAGGCGGCGGTCCGCCGGAACCCGCTGGACAGGGCGAATCCCGCCCGGCCGGCCTCCCACCACAGGCTCAGTACCGGCCAGGCGGTACCGATCGCGATCGCCGAGCCCCAGCCGGTGAGGACCTCCGTCAGGGTCTCGGGGGCCGTCCCGCCACGGCTTGTCCTCGGGGACGAGCACGCTCCATCCCCCCGCCGGGGCGAGCAGCAGGCGTACGCGCAACAGGTGTGCCGGGGGCCGGACGGCAAGGGGTTCGGCGCGGCAGAGCAGCATTCCGCCGGTCGCGGCTCTGGATATTGACATGCCCACACAATAGTGCAAAACGGCCCGAATCGTGGGGTTCTGGCGGGACGCTTGACTTCCCTCAACCGCGATATATCGTGTTAACAGAAGACGCGATATGTTGCGTGCGTCGAGCCCGGTCCGTGAACGCACGAGGAGGATCAGCACCATGGCAGAGCAGTCGCCCGCGCCGTCGTCGCCGACGACGTGGCACTTCGCCGAACCTCAGAAGCTCACCCTCCCGGAGCCGGTGACCGAGCTCCGCGTCCGCCTCGTGAGCGGGACGGTGAACGTGGTCGCCGCCGAGGAGGGGCCGGCCCGCCTGGAAGTGACCGAGGTGGACGGCCCGCCGCTGTACGTCGTCCAGGACGGCGGCATGCTGACCGTCTCCTACGATGACCTCCCCTGGAACGGCGCCCACGGCTTCAAGCAGTGGTTCGAGACCAAGCCCTGGAAGGCCTGGGCCGCTTCCGCCTCCGGCCGCAAGGCCTGGGAGCGCAGTGTCGCGATCACCCTCACCGTGCCCGCGGCCACCCAGGTCCACGTGGCCGCGGTCGGTGCCGCCGTCTTCGTCTCCGGTATCTCGGGCGGCACGGACGTCACCGGAGTCTCCGGCGACGCCACGCTGGTCGGGCTGTCCGGCCGGATCAAGGCGCACACCGTCTCCGGCAACGTCGAGGCCCAGTCGGTCTCCGGCGAGTTCGGCTTCCACTCCGTCTCCGGCGGCCTGACGGTGGTCGACGGCTCGGGCGGCAACGTACGGGCCGACTCGGTCAGCGGTGACATGCTCATCGACCTCGCCGCGGACCCCGCCGCCCCCGAGCCGGTGGACATCTTCCTCAACTCCGTATCCGGGCAGGTCGCGATCCGCCTCCCGCACCCCGCCGACGCCAAGGTCGAGGCCAACACCGCCACCGGCCGCGTCTCCAACGCCTTCGAGGACCTGCGCGTCTCCGGTCAGATGGGCACCAAGCGGATCACCGGAACCCTCGGCTCCGGCGCCGGCACCCTGCGGGCGACCACGGTCTCCGGCTCGATCGCGCTGCTGCGCCGCCCGCAGCCCGACGCCGCGGACCCCGCCGCCCCCCTCACGCTCGACAAGAAGGTGCTCTGACATGCCGCCCGTCTTCGCCCACGGCCGACTCCGCCTGTACCTCCTCAAGCTGCTGGACGAGGCCCCGCGCCACGGGTACGAGGTGATCCGCCTCCTGGAGGAGCGCTTCCAGGGCCTGTACGCACCCTCCGCGGGCACCGTGTACCCGCGACTGGCGAAGCTGGAGGCCGAGGCTCTGGTCACGCACGCCACCGAGGGCGGGCGCAAGGTGTACTCGATCACCGACGCCGGCCGGGCCGAACTGGCCGACCGCGGCGGGGAACTGGCCGACCTCGAACTGGAGATCCGCGACTCGGTCACCGAGCTCGCCGCCGAGATCCGCGACGACGTCCGGGGCGCGGCGGGAGACCTGCGCCGCGAGATGCGGGCAGCGGCCACGGCCTCGGCGACCCGGGTCGAGGACGAGTCCTGGAAGGCCGCCAAGGAGGACCTGCGCAAGGTGCGGCAGGAGTGGAAGGAGCAGGCGCGCCGGGCGAAGGACGAGAGCCGCCGTGCCCGCGAGGAGGCGCAACAGGCCCGCCGCCAGGCCAAGGAGGCCCAGGAGCGGGCCCGTGAGGAGGTCCAGCGGATCGCGGGCCAGCTCCAGGAGCAGTTCGCCAGGTCCGGCGGCGTCCTGGGCAGCCTGGCCGGAGCATGGCTCGGCGGTGCGCCGGCCGCGGCCCCGGTGGACACGCAGCCCCGTACGGCTTCCGCGACCGCTGCCGACGGGTCGGCGAAGGAGACGTACGCGGGGACGGACGCGGCGGCGGACGCGGACCGGGCTTCGGACTGGGCCAGGGATCTGACGCCGACCGGCGACCCGGCCCGCGACCTGGACCGTCTGCTCGACCGCTTCCGTGACGAGGCCCGTGACGCGGCCCGGGACCGCGGGGTGACGGAGGCCCAGGTGGCCGAGGCCCGCGACCACCTCGCGGCTGCGGCCGCCCGGCTGGGAACGACGTTCGGCCCCCGGTCGTAGCCCGCCCGCGCCACCGCCGCGGCGGTCAGGCCGCCAGGCCCGTCTCGGCCGTGCGGTAGGTGATGCCGTGGTCCGACAGGACCTCGGAGACGGTGCCGGGGCGGGAGAGCAGGGCCAGCAGCAGGTGCAGGGTGCCGATGTGGTTGTCCTTGCGGCCCAGCGCGATGCGCAAGGATTGCTCCAGCACCTTCTTCGAGCCCTCGGCGAAGGGGACCCGGTAGTCGCCGGAGCGGTCGTCCGCGTCCTCGCGGCCGAGGGCGGAGCGGATCGAGGCGCCCAGGGTCCGCCTGCGGGGTGCGGGGGCCGCGAGGACGCCCTGGCCGTGGGTCTCCTCGATGCGGGAGACGATCTCGGTGAGGTCGATGCCGAGTCCGGCCAGCGCCTCCTCGTCCGCCCGGGACATGCCGCCCCGGCGGCGGGCCGCCGCGAGGTCGGCGGCCACCGCCGCGCGGTCCACGCCGAGGGGGTCCAGGGTGCCCAGGGTCAGCAGGGAGAGCAGCAGGTGCTCCTCGGTGACGGTGGCCGCCCCGGCCTGCCGGGCCTCGGTCACCGCCCCGGTCACGGTCGACCGGGCGTCGCGGGTGAAGCGTTCGAACATCAGAGCCTCCCGTATTTCTTGTGCACGGCCTGCCGGCTGACGCCCAGCTCGGCCGCGATCTCCTGCCAGGACCATCCCTGCGCGCGGGCGCTGCGTACCTGTACGGCCTCCAGCTGCTCCAGCAGCCTGCGGAGGGCGGCCACGGCACGCAGGCCCACGCGCGGGTCACGGTCACCGGCCCGCTCGGCGAGATCAGTGGCTTCGGTCATGGATGTCAATGTAGGTTGACGCCGGAGATTCGTCAACCCACATTGACAAGGCGGGGCAGGAGGGAGGGGCGACTCCAGGGATCTGGGATCTGGGATCAGGGGGTGAGGACGATCTTTCCGAACAGGTCGCCCGACGCGAGCTTCTCGAACCCCTCCCGCGCCCGGTCCAGCGGCAGCACCTCGTCGATGACCGGCCGCAGCCCGGTGGTCGCGCAGAAGGCGAGGAGGTCCTCCAGCTCGTCCTTCGAGCCCATCGTCGAGCCGACCACCTTCAGCTCCAGGAAGAAGATCCGGGTCAGCTCGGCGTGCGCGGGGCGGTCGCCGCTCGTGGCACCGGAGATCACCAGGGTGCCGCCCGGACGCAGGGACTTCACGGAGTGCGACCAGGTGGCCGCGCCCACCGTCTCGATCACGGCGTCCACCCGCTGCGGCAGCCGCGCGCCCGGCTCGAACGCCTCCACCGCGCCCAGCTCCACGGCCCTCTTGCGCTTGGCCTCGTCCCGGCTCGTGGCGAACACCCGCAGACCGGCCGCCTTGCCGAGGGCGATCGCGGCGGTCGCGACACCGCCGCCGGCCCCCTGCACCAGGACGGAGTCACCGGGGCGGACCCCGGCGTTCGTGAACAGCATCCGGTACGCCGTCAGCCAGGCCGTCGGAAGGCAGGCGGCCTCCTCGAAGGTCAGCTCGGCGGGCTTGCGCAGCACGTTCCAGGCGGGGACGGTCACCTGCTCGGCGAAGGTCCCCTGGTAGCGCTCGGTCAGGATCGAGCGCGGCTCGTCCGGGCCGACCCCGTGGCCGCTCTGACCGATCACGGAGTGCAGGACGACCTCGTTGCCGTCCTGGTCGATCCCGGCGGCGTCGCAGCCGAGGATCATCGGGAGTCTTTCCTCGCCGAGGCCGACCCCGCGCAGCGACCACAGATCGTGGTGGTTGAGGGAGGCGGCCTTGACGTTCACGGTCACCCAGCCGGGCCGGGCCTCGGGAGCCGGGCGGTCGCCCAGCTCAAGGCCGTTCAGCGGCTGGTCACGGTCGATTCGGGCGGCGTAGGCAGCGAACATGCGGCGACGCTACCGCTCGGTAGGGCCGGGTTCCAGGCCTCCCGCGACCGCACGGGTGAGGTCTTCGTCGCACCCGGCCCGGACCCGGGCCGACGGAAGGGGTCCGTTGCGGCGGCGCGAAGACGGTGAGGCCGCTCGGTCCGCACCGCGCGAGCGCCGCATGGAAACGAAGAGACCCGGCCGGAGGGATCCGGTCGGGCCTCTTCGCGTACTGCTCAGCTCCGGTCTCAGACCAGGCGGGCCACTCCGTCGGCCTTGGCCGCGGCGGCCACGGCCGTGGCGACGGCCTCGGCCACGCGCGCGTCGAACGGCGACGGGATGACGTAGTCGGCGGCCAGCTCGTCACCCACGACACCGGCGATGGCGTCGGCGGCGGCGATCTTCATGCCCTCGGTGATCCGGGTGGCGCGCACCTTGAGGGCGCCCGCGAAGATGCCCGGGAACGCCAGCACGTTGTTGATCTGGTTCGGGAAGTCCGAACGGCCCGTGGCCACGACCGCCGCGTACTTGTGCGCGACGTCCGGGTGGACCTCCGGGTTCGGGTTGGCCATGGCGAAGACGAACGCGTCCTTCGCCATCGAGGCCACCGCCTCCTCCGGGACCGTACCGCCGGAGACGCCGATGAAGACGTCCGCGCCGTTCAGCGCGGTCTCCAGGGAGCCCGTCTGGCCGGTCTTGTTCGTCAGGCCCGCGATCTCCGCCTTGACGTCCGTCAGGTCGGAGCGGTCCGCGGACACGACGCCCTTGCGGTCGGTGACGCAGACGTCGCCGATGCCCGCGTCCACGAGGATCTTGGCGATGGCGATACCGGCCGCGCCCGCACCCGAGATCACGGCGCGCAGGTCGCCGAGGGTGCGACCCGTCAGCTTCGCGGCGTTGCGCAGCGCGGCGAGCGTCACGATGGCCGTGCCGTGCTGGTCGTCGTGGAAGATCGGGATGTCCAGCGCCTCCTGGAGGCGGCGCTCGATCTCGAAGCAGCGGGGCGCCGAGATGTCCTCCAGGTTCACGCCGCCGAAGGACGGGGCGAGACGGATGACCGTCTCGATGATCTCGTCCGTGTCCTTGGTGGCGAGCGCGATCGGAACCGCGTCCACCCCACCGAACTGCTTGAAGAGGATGGCCTTGCCCTCCATGACCGGGAGGGAGGCCTCGGGACCGATGTCACCGAGTCCGAGCACGGCCGTACCGTCGGTGACGACGGCGACCACGTTGGACTTCCAGGTGTACTCGTTCACCAGCTCCGGCTGCTCGGCGATGGCGCTGCACACCTTCGCCACGCCGGGCGTGTACGCGAGGGAAAGGTCATCCTTGTTGGTGACCGGCACTGTGGCCTGGATGGCCATCTTGCCGCCCCGGTGCAGCGCGAACACCGCGTCCGGGTTGTTGTCCGTGACGCTGTCACTGCGAGGGTTGAAGATTTCCGCTGCCACTTCGTGTGACCCCTTAAGTCCTTTGAATCGTTGAGGGTGGCCACTCCTGGTTAAGGGGTGGGCGGGCACCGCGTCCGTACTCCGCGTCAACGGTTGGCCCGTCTCCGCGGAGGGGAGGTTCGTACGCGCGGGCGCGCCGCACGCGCGCCCTGAGCCCCGGATGAGGGGTGTAAGGATCTGTTCTACCGGAAGAACGCTCGCCCAGACGAGTCGATTCCCGCTCAACTGTAGGTCGCTTGCCCGGCTTTTGGCGAAAAGTCCAAACCTTGTCGTCCAGTGGGCGAGACGTCCCGGAGAAACTGCGGCCAAACCAGCAGGTCACAGCAGTATCTGCGGTCTCGAACACCGTTCCCCGCAGTCCTGTTGGGCAACCCCGGGCGCCCGTTATGCGATTTTGACCTGACGGGCACCCTGAATGTCTCAGTCCGAATGGCAAGATGCCGTAATCACACAAGGTCGCGACACTCGATGGTGCGTGTCCGACCATTTTTCGATGCTTTTCCACCAGCGCCGGAGGAACCAAGCCATGACCGCTAGCACCACCCGTCGTACGACCGCCGCACGGTCCCGGATCGCCGCGGTCGGCGCGATCGCGGTCGCGGGCGCCCTGATCCTCACCGGTTGTGGTGACCAGACCGACAAGGCCTCCACGAGCCCGTCGGGTGCGGCGAACAACAGCAGCGCCCCGCTCTTCTCCAAGCTCCCGAAGAAGATCCAGGACGCCGGTGTCATCAAGGTCGGCACGGACGCCACCTACGCGCCGATGGAGTTCACCGAGGGCGGCAAGATCGTCGGTGTCGACCCCGACATCGCGGCGGCCCTGAGCAAGCAGCTCGGCGTGCAGTTCAAGTTCGAGTCGGGCACCTTCGACACCCTGATCGGCAGCATGCAGACGGGTCGCAGCGACCTGGTCATGTCCTCGCTCACCGACACCAAGGCCCGTCAGGAGGGCCTGGACGACAAGGGCGCCAAGACCGGTGCCGGTGTCGACTTCGTCGACTACTTCTCCTCCTCGACCGGCATCCTGGTCAAGAAGGGCAACCCCCAGGGCATCAAGACCCTCGACGACCTGTGCGGCAAGACGGTCGCCGTGCAGCGCGGCACCACGTACGAGGAGTCCGCCAAGACCCAGGCCGAGAAGTGCAAGACGGACGGCAAGGGCGAGCTCAAGATCGAGTCCTTCCCGACCGATGCCGAGGCCCAGACCCGAGTGAAGGCCGGTGGCGCCGCCGCCGACCTGAACGACTCCCCGGTCGCCGCGTACATCGCGCAGACCGCGGGCGGCGGCAACGACTTCGAGGCCATCGCCAACCCGACCGACGCCGGCCTCTTCGGTATCGCGGTGGACAAGAAGAACACCGAGCTGCGCGACGCGCTCAAGGAAGCCCTCGACGCGGTCATCAAGGACGGCTCCTACAAGGCCGCCCTGGACAAGTGGAACGCGGGCTCCGGCGCCGTGACCGAGGCCAAGATCAACGCCGGTTCCTGACCTCCGCGTACCACCGCAGCACACTGAAGGGCAGTCACTGTGACTGACAAGCTCGACAAGGTCCCGGGCCCGGCGGACACCCCGCCGGCCGGGGCCGTCCCCCCCGAGGCGATCCGTGCCATCCCGGTCCGCCACTACGGTCGCTGGATCAGCGCCGTGGTCGTCATCGGCCTGGTCGTGGCGCTCGCGATCGCCTTCTCGCAGGGCAACGTGCGCTGGGCGACCGTGCCGGAGAAGCTGTTCGACCCCACCATCCTGCGTGGTGTCGGCAACACGATCTGGATCAGCGTCGCCTCGATGGCCCTGGGCCTGGTGCTCGGTGTCCTCTTCGCCGTCATGCGCCTCTCGAAGAACCCGGTGACCAGCACCATCGCCTGGTTCTACATCTGGCTGTTCCGCGGCACCCCGGTGTACGTGCAGCTCCTCATCTGGTTCAACCTCGCCCTGATCTTCCCGATCCTGAACCTCGGGTTCTACAAGGACGAGATGACCCAGGTCATGACCCCCTTCCTGGCCGCCCTGCTGGGTCTCGGCCTCAACGAGGGCGCGTACATGGCGGAGATCGTCCGGGCCGGCATCCAGTCGGTCGACGAGGGCCAGACCGAGGCCTCGCACGCGCTCGGCATGACCCGGCTGCAGACCATGCGCCGTGTCGTTCTGCCGCAGGCCATGCGGGTGATCGTGCCGCCGTCGGGCAACGAGTTCATCAACATGCTCAAGACCTCGTCGCTCGTGGTCGCCGTGCAGTACTTCGACCTGCTGCGTGCCGCGCAGGACATCGCCTCGACCTCGTTCGCGGTGATGGAGATGTTCTTCGTCGCATCGATCTGGTACCTCGCCCTGACCAGCGTGTTCAGCGTCGGCCAGTACTACCTGGAGCGCCGTTACGCCCGTGGCGCGCTCCGCTCGCTGCCGCCCACGCCGCTGCAGAAGATCAAGGCGAAACTGTCCAGCTTCTCGAACCGCAAGGCGGTGGCCTGATGACGACTGCCATGGTGAAGGCCGAGGGCGTCCACAAGTCCTACGGTGCGGCGCACATCCTCAAGGGCATCGACCTGGAGGTCGCCCCGCGTGAGGTCTTCTGTCTGGTCGGCCCGTCCGGCTCCGGCAAGTCGACCTTCCTGCGGTGCATCAACCACCTGGAGCAGGTCAACGCCGGACGGCTGTACGTCGACGGGCAGCTCGTCGGCTACCGCCAGAAGGGCGACAAGCTATACGAGCTGAAGGACAGTGAGGTCGCGGCCCAGCGCCGGGACATCGGCATGGTCTTCCAGCGCTTCAACCTCTTCCCGCACATGACGGCCATCGAGAACGTCATGGAAGCCCCGGTCATGGTCAAGGGCGAGTCCAAGGCGGTGGCGCGCGAGCGCGCCGTCAAGCTCCTGGACCGTGTGGGCCTCGGCGACAAGGGCGGGAACTACCCCACCCAGCTCTCCGGCGGCCAGCAGCAGCGCGTGGCGATCGCCCGCGCGCTCGCCATGGAACCGAAGCTGATGCTCTTCGACGAGCCCACCTCGGCGCTCGACCCGGAGCTGGTCGGTGACGTCCTCGACGTCATGCGCGACCTCGCCGAATCGGGCATGACCATGATCGTGGTCACCCACGAGATGGGCTTCGCCCGCGAGGTCGGCGACAACCTCGTCTTCATGGACGGCGGCGTCGTCGTCGAGTCGGGCCACCCCCGCGACGTCCTGGGCAACCCCCAGCACGAGCGCACGAAGGCCTTCCTGTCCAAGGTGCTGTAGCTCCGACAGGTGCTGTGGTCCGCGTCCGCGGACGGACGAGGGG
>NZ_JBSGZP010000263.1:0-9270 GCF_053611065.1 Streptomyces sp. NPDC054840 | reverse complement strand
GAGCCTTCAGTAGCGGGGACAGGATTTGAACCTGCGACCTCTGGGTTATGAGCCCAGCGAGCTACCGAGCTGCTCCACCCCGCGTCGGTGAAACCACAGTATCACGACGCGGGGTGACCCGTTACCGATTGATCACTGGCCGGCCGGGGTGGGCGTCGTCAGCTTCGCCTCGGCCTCGATCGCGCGCTTCAGCGCCGCCTTGATCTCGTCCTGAGCCTTGCCGAAGGCCGCCCAGTCACCGGCCTGCCTGGCCTTCTCGGCATCCTCGATGGCCTTCTGCGCGTCGCCGAGGGCCGCCTTGACCGTGGGGTCCTGGGCCGTCGGCGGCGTGACCGTGCCGTCGCCCGGCGGCTGGACCGGGGGCACCGGAACGGTCGGCGCCTCGGCCCCGAAGACCACGTTCAGCGCCTTCTCCAGCGTGTCCTCGAAGGCGGTCTGGTTGCCGTAGGTCACGAGAACCTTGCGCAGCAGCGGGTACTTCAGGCCGGAGCTGCGGACGTAGACCGGCTCGACGTAGAGCATCCCGCCGTCGAGCGGCACCGCGAGCAGGTTGCCGTACTCGATCTCCGAGTCACCACCGCGCAGCAGGCGGATGGACTCGGCGATCTTCGGTTCCGACTGGAACTTGCTCTGTACCTGGCCGGGGCCGTCCGGCGGCTTGCTGGTCGGCATCTTCAGAATGCGGATCTTGCCGTACTCCGGGGTGCCCGGATCGGCGTTGACCGCCATGAAGGCACTCAGGTTGGGCCGCTCGTTCGGCGTGAACGTCGTGGTGAGCGAGAAGACCTGGTCCTTCTCCTTCTGGCCGGGCATCTTCATCGACAGGTAGTACGGCGGAACGGCCGTACCGGCCTTGGTCGTCGGGTCGTCCGGGACCGCCCACGCCTCACTGCCGCTGAGGAAGGTCTGCGGGTCGGTGACGTGGTAGCGGGTCAGCAGCTCGCGCTGGACCTTGAAGAGGTCCTGCGGGTACCGGAGGTGGTCCATGAGCGGCTTGGCGATGTCGGCCTTGGGCTTCACCGTGCCCGGGAACGCCTTCATCCAGGTCTTCAGGACCGGGTCCGCGGTGTCCCACTGGTACAGGTCGACCGAGCCGTCGTACGCGTCGACGGTGGCCTTCACCGAGTTGCGGATGTAGTTGACCTGGTTCTCCTGGGCGACCACCGCGCGCTGGCTGTTGGTCAGCGAGTCCGCGGTGCTCTGACCCAGCGTGGTGCGCGAGGCGTACGGGTAGCCGTTGGTGGTCGTGTAGGCGTCGACGATCCACTTGATCCGGCCGTCGATCACGGCCGGGTAGGGCGCGCCGTCGATGGTCAGCCACGGGGCGACGGCCTCGACGCGCTGCTTGGGCGTGCGGTTGTAGAGGATCCGCGAACCGTCGCCGATGGCGCCCGAGTAGAGGATCTGCGGTTCGTTGAAGGTGAGCGCGTAGGCGGCCCGGTTGACCGGGTTGGCGAGGTTGACGCCGGAGTCGCCCTTGTAGCTCGTCTCCTTCTCGCCCTTGTCGTCCGAGTAGTCGAGCTCCTTCTGCGGCCCGCCGACGATCGAGTACTGCTTCGTCTGCTCGCCGTAGTAGATGCGCTGCTCGAAGTCCGTGCCGAACACACCCTTGGAGGGCAGGTCGGACTGGGTGAAGTCGGGGGCGCCCTCCTTCACGGTGGTGCCCTTGGCCGCGACCACGCCGTAGCCGTGCGTGTACTTGAAGTGGTCGTTGATCCAGTTGTTCTTCGGGATGCCACCGATGTTCAGCTCGCGCAGCCCGATGACCGTGTCCTGGCCGCTGTACCGGTCCACGGCGAGCGTGGACGGGAAGGCGTAGTAGCCCTTGACCTGCTGGAGCTGCTGGAAGGCCGGCGAGACGATGTTCGGGTCGAGGATGCGGATGCTGGCCGTGGTGTCGGCCTGCGGCCGCAGCTTGCTCCGGTCCTCCGTCTGCGGGACGCCCGGGTAGTCCGTGACCTCGGAGCCGGCGATGCCGTAGGCGTCGCGCGTGGCCTTGATGTTCTTCTGGACGTACGGGGATTCCTTGGCCTGCTCGTTCGGCTGGACCTGGAACTTCTGCACGATCGCCGGGTAGAGCCCGCCGATCAGGATCGCCGACAGCACCATCAGGCCGAAGCCGATGACCGGCAGCTGCCAGGTGCGGCGCCACAGCGTCGCGAAGAACAGCACGGCGCAGATCGCGGCGATCGCGACGAGGATCGTCTTCGCCGGCAGGTAGGCGTTCGCGTCGACGTAGCGCAGGCCCGTCCAGTTGTCGGCGGCCTTGAAGTCGCTGGACTTCACGGCCAGACCGTACCGGTCGAGCCAGTAGGCGACCGCCTTGAGCGTGACGAACAGGCCCAGGAGCACCGACAGGTGTCCGGTGGCGGCGGCGGTGGCCCGGGCGCCCGGGCTGGTCACGCGCAGTCCGCCGTAGAGGTAGTGCACGACGGCCGCGGCGATCACCGACAGCACGACGGCCGCGAAGCCGAAGCCGAGCAGGAAGCGGTACCAGGGCAGGTCGAAGGTGTAGAAGGACACGTCCATGTGGAACTGCGGGTCCTTCGTACCGAAGGTCACCCCGTTCACGTACATGAGCCAGGTCTTCCACTGGCCGGCCGCCGAGGCGCCCGCGATGAGGCCGACGAGCACGGCGATGCCGAGCAGCAGCCACTTCTTGTACGGGGCGATGCTCATCCGGTAGCGGTCGAGGCTCTGCTGTTCCATCGACATCGCGCTGAGCGGCGGCCGCAGCCGGTACGCCAGCCAGATGTTGAAACCGACGGCACCGGCCATGAGCAGACCGAACACGGCGAACAGGCCGATCTTGGTCCACAGGGTGGTGGTGAAGACGGTGGAGTACTTCACGGAGCGGAACCAGAGCCAGTCAGTCCAGAAGCCCGCGAACATGATGAAGAGCATGGCCAGGACGGCCAGCACGCCCAAGGTCATCAGGAGAGTTCGGGACCGCCGGGAGGGGCGGCCGACTCTCATCCGTGGCCCGGAGGGGCCTCCGCCGCGGTCCGGCATCTGGAAAGCCAAGGTGCGCACCTCGAAAGTCGCTGAGTCTGGTAATGAACGGGCCCCCGATCGTAGAGCCCACTCATGCAACTTACTGAGGCTTCGGTCAGTTCCCGGTAATCGATGGAAAGGAGGCAGGATGTTGCCCATGTCCAACCTTTCGCCTTCCCCCGGCACCCCCATGGCGGCCAGTCCGCTGACCCGCGCCTGCCTCGAGATCGACGAGTACGCGGCCGGTCTCGGCTGGGACAAGCCCGCACGGCTCTTCGCCCTCGTCGACACCGCCCGGCTCAAGAAGCAGGAGCCGCGGCTGGCGGGCCAGCTCGGTCTCGACCAGGACGACGCCGGCAAGTCCTCCCTCACCCCCATCGAGCAGGACGAGGTCCCGAAGGGGACCCCGCTCGACAAGTTCCTCGGCACCATCGCCTGGCCCGACGCCGTCGTCGGCTGCGCCCTGACGGTGGAGCGCCTGATGCTGCCGCCGTCCGCTGAGGCCTCCGTACCCGAGGGACTGAACGACAAGCAGCTGTCGAAGTGGGTCGCCGGGCACCCGGAGCGGCAGGAGGTCCGCCTCACCGTGGCCGTGCTGCGCGACGGCTCGCGCGAGTCGGCCGTACGGCTGCGCGAGAAGGACTCCTCGACGGAGGTCCTCACCGGTGCGGGTCTGGTGCCCGGCCTGGCGGAGGCCCTGGCGGCGACCTTCTCGTAGGTCCTGCCCGTCAGGGCGAAGCGGCCGGGGCCGGGGTCGGGTCCGCGAAGTCCCGCCTGCCCCGGGCGCCGGGCGGCCGGCGCTACTTTGCGGACACTTCCTGGCCGGTGCACTGCGGCAGTCCGGCCGTGTCACCCTTGCTGATCTTCTCCAGTGCCTTCGTGGCGTCGCCGATGGTGGAGACCTTGACCAGGGTCAGCCCGTCGGGCACGTGGGAGGCCGCGGAGGCGCAGTTCTCGGCGGGCGTCAGGAAGTACTCGGCGCCGGCCTGGCGGGCGCCGATCGTCTTCATCTGGATGCCGCCGATGGGACCGACCTTGCCCTCGTCGGTGATGGTGCCGGTGCCCGCGACGAACTTCCCGCCGGTCAGGTCCTGCGGGGTGAGCTTGTCGACGATGCCGAGGGCGAACATCAGCCCGGCGCTCGGGCCGCCGATATCGGCGAGCTTGATGTCGATCGTGAACGGGAAGGTGTGGTCGGTGCCCGCCCGGATGCCGACGATGGCGTGACCGTCGCCCTCCGCCTTGCCCGCGGTGATCGTCACCTTCGAGGTGGCGGGGTTCTCGTTGCCGGTCTTCGCCGCCTCGGTCGCCTCCTTGGCGGGCACGACGGTGAACTCCACCGGCTCGCCGGGCTTGTGCAGCGTGACCAGCTTGGCCACGTCCTCGGGTGCGGTCACGGCCGCGCCGTCCACGGACTTGATCACGTCACCGGCGTGCAGCTTGCCCTCGGAGGGGCTGGCCTTGACCACGGTGGAGACGATCACCCGGGCGGTGACCGGGATGCCGAGCTGCTTCAGGGCCGCCACCTTGGCGCTCTGCTGCGACTGGCTGAACTCCTCGGCGTTCTCCTGGGTGGACTCCGCCTCCGTCTTCCCGTTGGGGTAGAGGTTCTCGTGCGGGACGACGATGTTGTCGCCGGCCAGCCACCCGTAGACCGCTTCCACCAGGCTCATGTCGTAGTCCGCACCGGTGACGCGGACCGTGGTCATGTTGAGGTGACCGCTGGTCGGGTACGTCTTGCGCCCCGCGATGTTGAGGACGGGCGCGCCGTGCGAGTCCCCGAGCGTGTTCACGGTGGGGCCGGGGCTCATCTCGGAGTACGGGACCTTGATGAACACCCCTGCGCAGAGCAGCGCGAACAGCACCAGGGTGGAAGCGAGCATCGTCGCGGTGCGGCGTGGCATGGATCCGACAGTACGGGACGGCCCTGACGGACGACCCTCGGGGCCGGTCCGGACGGGACCCGCACGCGAAACTCTCAGCGGAATCTCATCGACGGCGGCGGACGGGAGCGGGCCGGACGCGCAGCGTCATACGGCGTCAGACGGCGTCGGAGGAGGCGGAGTGGGCGGACGGGCCGGAATGGGCGTCGGCCTTCGCCCTGGTCTGATCGGCATGGGACATGGCTTCGCGGAATCGCGCGTAACCCGCGAGCTCGGATATGTCACCCTGTGTGCGGTCGCGTGCCGCCCAGCTGCCCCATATCGCCGCTCCGATCGCGGCGAACAGCGGAATCAGCAACCACGCCAAAGACGCCATGGGCCTGCCTCCCTACCCCGAAGTACGTTTCGTTGGTGGCTTCAACGCTCGTGCCCGTGGGGGGGTTACGCAAATCGAGGGCGTGTTGCGCGGCCGAACGGGTGCGAGGCTACCGCCTTCCGGGTGGCGCTCCGTGACCGGGGGTTCAGCAGGCCCCCACCCACTCCTCCGTGCCGTCGCTGAAGGTCTGGTGCTTCCAGATCGGGACCTCGTGCTTGAGGTCGTCGATCAGCATCCGGGCGGCCTCGAAGGCCTCGCCGCGGTGCGGGCAGGACACGGCGACGACGACGGCCAGATCGCCCACGGCCAGGTCACCGACGCGGTGCACGGCCGCCAGGGCGCGGACCGGGAACTTGGCGACGACGCGCTCGGCCACGCGGCGCATCTCGGCCTCGGCGGTCGGATGGCAGGAGTAGCCGAGCGAGTCGACGTCCGCGCCGCTGTCGTGGTTGCGCACCGTGCCGACGAAGAGCGTCGTACCGCCGGACGCGTCGTCGCCGACGGCCTGGAAGACCTCGTCGATCGACAGGGCGGTCTCGCGGATCTGGAGCAGCCGGATCGGGTCCGAAGCGGCCTGCTCACCGGGGTGGTCGAAGTGCGGTGCCATGCCTTCATCGTGCCCTAGCCGCTGACCCGGCGAAATAGCAGATTCGCCCGGGTCGCGGGCGCCGCCTTGGGAGCCTCCTACAGGGCGGGCCCGTGGAACCCCTCGGTCCGCCCGGCCGCAGGTGCCGCGGGCCGGGTCAGAGCCCCCGCCGCTTGCGCGCCAGGCGGACCGCCGCGGCCGCGCCCAGCAGGGCCACCGTCGCGCCGGCCGCACCGGCGGCCGTGGCGGCGTCCCTGCGGCCCAGCCGGCGGCCCGCGACCGTGTGGCGGCCCGAGACCTCCTGGAGGAGCTCGGCGAGCACCTCCTCGTTCGTCCACCGCGGCCGCCAGCCCGCCGCGTGCAGCCCGCTGACACTGACCACCCACGGGTGCATCGTGTAGGCGAGGTCCCCGGCCGGGGACGGGGTCAGGCCGATCCGGTGCAGCCGGGCCGCCGCTCCCAGGGCGACCGCGGAGGGGAGCTCCATGCGGCGGATGCCGCTCAGCTCCTCGACCTCCTCCTGCTCCAGCCACCCCTCGCAGCCCACGGCCAGCTCTCCCTCGACCTTCTCCAGGGCGGCGTACTCCAGGGCGCTGACCAGGTCGTCCACGTGGCAGAACTGCCAGGTCGGGCGGGATCCGGCGACCACGAGCAGCCGCGGGGACTCGAAGTACCGGGTCAGGGCGGTGTCCGTGCCGCCGACCAGGACGGCCGGACGGATCACGGTGACGTTCAGTCCGGGGTGCGCGCGGGGGGCGCGGCGGCCGAGGCGCTCGATCTCCAGCAGGTCGCCGACGCCGGTGGCCTCGGCTGTGGCGCGCAGCTCGGAGTCCTCGGACAGCGGGATGTCGTTGTCCGGCAGGGCCCCGTAGACCATCGCCGAGGTGCAGAGCACGACCCGGTGCACGCCGGCCGCGGCGGCGGCCGTCAGGACGGTCTGGGTGCCGCGCACGTTGTACGCCGTACGGGCGGCCGGGTCGGTCTCCAGGTCGAGGTCCAGCGCGAGGTGGACCACGACGTCCGCGCCGCGCAGCTTCTCGGCGATCGCGGGGTCCCGTACGTCGAGGATGTGCCACTGCGCGGCCGCGCAGTCCCCGCGTCGCTCGTCGATGGCGACGACCTGCTTGACCTCGTCGGAGGCGGCCAGACGGCTCACGAGGGCCGCGCCGACTCCCGAGGCGGCGCCGGTCACGGCGATCACCGGGCTCCGGCGGCGGGCACCCTCCGGGTTTCGCGGCTGGCGAACGCCGGGGGCGCTGTCACCGTGCTCGGAGCTGTTTTCGTCGTCGGGCATCGCGCGAAACTGCGGATCTGGGGAACTCACCGGGCGTCTCCAGCGGTTGTCTTCAGTAGGGACGCGCCGTGACGCGTACCCACCAGGTGATGTCCATCCTGCCGCAGCCCAGGAGTCGGCGGAGCACCGAGCCCGTATGCGGCCGCGGTGTCTACGCTGGGTGGTGTTGTCGGACCATTGCCCGTCGGCTCCCGCCGGCGGCCCTACGAGCCGAGGAAACCCGTGAGCGACACCCCATTCGGATTCGGCCTTCCGCCGGAGGAGCCGGAGAACGGCGACGATGGCAAGAAGAAGGGCAACCAGGGCGGCCAGGGCGGCCCGGCGAATCCCTTCGGGTTCCCCGGCATGGGTCTGCCGGGCGGGGCGGGCGCTCCCGGAGCGGACAACCCCTTCGCCGCGATGTTCGGTTCGGTGAACCCGAACGACCTCGGCGCCGCATTCCAGCAGCTCGGCCAGATGCTGAGCTACGAGGGCGGTCCCGTGAACTGGGACATGGCCAAGGACATCGCCCGCAAGACCGTCGCGCAGGGCACCGCGGACGGCGTGAAGGACACGAGCGTCGGCATCGCCGAGAAGTCCGCCGTCGAGGAGGCCGTGCGCCTCGCCGACCACTGGCTGGACGGGGTGACCTCGCTGCCCTCGGGCGCCACCACGGCCGTGGCGTGGAGCCGCGCCGAGTGGGTCGAGGCGACCCTCCCGGTGTGGAAGGAGCTCGTGGACCCGGTCGCGGAGCGGGTCGGCGCGGCCATGGGCGGCGTGCTGCCCGAGGAGATGCAGGCCATGGCGGGCCCGCTGCTCGGCATGATGCGCTCCATGGGCGGCGCCATGTTCGGCCAGCAGATCGGCCAGGCCGTCGGCACCCTCGCGGGCGAGGTCGTCGGCTCGACGGACATCGGCCTGCCGCTGGGTCCGGCCGGGAAGGCCGCGCTGCTGCCGCTGAACATCGAGGGCTTCGGCAAGGACCTGGGCGTGCCCTCGGACGAGGTGCGGCTCTACCTGGCCCTGCGCGAGGCGGCCCACGCCCGGCTCTTCGCCCACGTGCCGTGGCTGCGCTCGCACCTGTTCGGCGCGGTCGAGGGCTACGCCCGCGGCATCAAGGTCGACACCTCGAAGCTGGAGGACGTCGTCGGCCAGCTGGACCCGTCCAACCCGGAGCAGCTACAGGAAGCGCTCCAGGGCGGCATGTTCCAGCCGCAGGACACCCCCGAGCAGAAGGCCGCCCTGGCCCGCCTGGAGACGGCCCTCGCGCTGGTCGAGGGCTGGGTCGACGCGGTGGTGCACGAGGCCGCCAAGCCCCGGCTGACCTCGGCTGACGCGATGCGCGAGACCATGCGGCGGCGGCGCGCCTCGGGCGGCCCGGCGGAGCAGACCTTCGCGACGCTGATCGGCCTGGAGCTGCGCCCGCGCCGACTGCGCGACGCCTCGCGGCTGTGGGCCTCGCTCACGGACGCGCGCGGGGTGGACGGCCGCGACGGCCTCTGGGAGCACCCGGACATGCTGCCGACGGCCTCCGACCTGGACGACCCGGACGGCTTCGTGCACCGCGAGCAGCTGGACTTCTCCGAGATCGACAAGATGCTCGGCGAGGCCGCCGAGAAGCGCGAACAGGACGGCGACGAGAAGAAGTGAGCCTGCACGAAGACGCGGTCCTCGTCCTGAAGGCGTACGAGGACCAGCCGGAGCTGCGCGATCTGTACCTGGAGCACCTGGCGGCCCACCCGGACGGGGTCTACAAGCCCTGCGGGGCCGGGCACGTCACGGGCAGCGCGCTGGTGATCGACCCGGCGCGGGGGCGCGTACTGCTGACCCTGCACAAGAAGCTCGGCATGTGGCTCCAGATGGGCGGCCACTGCGAGGAGGGTGACCGCACCCTCGCCGACGTGGCGCTGCGCGAGGCCTCCGAGGAGTCGGGCATCACGGCGGGGCTGACGCTGCTCGAAGGCGGCCCGGTGCGCCTGGACCGGCATCCGATCCCGGCGCCGTGCAACTGGCACCTGGACGTGCAGTACGCGGCGCTGGCCCCGGCCGGCGCCGTGGCGGAGATCAGCGAGGAGTCCCTGGACCTGCGCTGGTTCCCGTACGGGGAGGTGGCGGCAGTGGCCGACACCTCCGTCGTACGGCTGCTGGAGGCGACGCT
>NZ_JBSGZP010000262.1:0-9296 GCF_053611065.1 Streptomyces sp. NPDC054840 | reverse complement strand
GCTCCCGGGGGTCTTCTGGCTGCTCTTCACGGGCGTCCTGCTGAACCGGCTGGGGATCCTCGTCCCGTCGTTCCTCGCGCTCTTCCTCGCCGCCGAGTCGGGCATCGGTCCCGGCGCGACGGGCATCCTCGTCGGCGTGTGGGGTGCCGGGTCGGTGGCCGGATCGCTGGCGGGGGGCGTCCTGGCGGACCGTACCGGCGCGCGGGGTGCCATCCTCGTCTCCCAGGTCACCGCCATCGGCGCCTGCGCGGTCCTGGCGGCGGTGGCCCAGCCGGCCGTACTGGGTGTGGCGGCCTTCCTGGCCGGCTGCGCCTCGACCCTGCACAAGCCCGCGGGGACGGTGGTGGTCGCGCAGGCGCTGCCGGAGAGCGAGCACGTGCGGGCCTTCGGCCTGCTGTACTGGGCGTCGAACATCGGGGCCGCGATCTCCCCGGCCGTCTCCGGCTTCCTCCTGTCCGCCTCGGGCTACTGGCTCATCGCGCTCAACGTCACCACCGCGCTGGCGTACGCCGGCCTGGCGCACCGGCTGCCCGGGCCCCGGCCGCGGGCCGAGGCCGCCCCGGCGGGGGCGGCGGATGCCGCCGACGACGGCGGGCGGGAGACCGTGAGGGGACTGCTCGCGCCGTTCCGCAACCCCGCGACCGCGTGGTTCCTCGCGCTCTCGTTCTGCCTGGCGGCGATCTACCTGCAGAAGCAGTCGGCGCTGCCGCTCGACATGAAGGCACACGGTCTGTCCTCGCAGGTCTACGGCCTGGTGGTGTCGCTCAACGGATTCCTGATCATCACCGGCCAGCCGCTGGTCTCCCGGCTGACCCGGCGGCTCGCCGTGGACGTCCAGTTCCTGTGCGCGGCGGTCCTGGTGGCGGTCGGCTTCGGGGCCAACGCGGTGGCCGCGGGGCCGTGGGCGTACGCCGCCGCACTGGTGGTGTGGACGGCCGGCGAGATGCTGCTCGTCCCGCAGGCCTCCGCGTTCCTGGTCCGCCATGCGCCGCCGGGCCGGGCCGGCTCGTACCAGGGCGCGTACGGCTTCGTCTGGAACCTGGGGCTCGTGGTCGGTGCCCCGGTCGGGATGGCGGTGCTGCAGACCTGGGGCTCCGCCGCACTGTGGACGGGCGCTCTGCTCCTGGGCCTGTCCGCGGCAGCGGCGCACGCCCTGACGATGCTCCGTACCCGCCGCCGACCGCCTCGCCCCGGCCGCGGCTCGGAGCCCCCGGACCGAGACGACCACGCAGCGCGTGGGGGCGCCCGACGCATGACGTAGGGCGCGCATCCGGTGGGGCAGACCCGGGGGAGGGCCTAGCCTGGGCGGGCTCGGGATGCGGGTGCCGCGTGCGAAGGGCGAAGGGCGGAGGGCTGACGGGTGGGCGTGGAACCGGGTGAGCGGTGGGAATGGCCGGGTCGGAGCCTGCTCGGAGTGCTGTCCGCTCCCGCACGGGCGGAATTGCTCGGGCTCGGCTCGGAGTTGACGCTCGGCTCCGGCGGCGTACTGCTCACCGAGGGCGCCACCGATCGGCATCTGTACGTGATCCTCAGCGGGTTCGCCAAGGTCACGGCGACCGTCGAGAACGGGCAGGAGTCACTGCTCTCCGTCCGGGTCGGCGGGGACAGCGTGGGCGAGATGGCCGCGCTCGACGGCGCGCCGCGGTCGGCCGGGGTGGTGGCCTGCGGGCCGCTGCAGGCGCGGGTGATCGGGCCCGGGGCCCTGCACGGGCTCATGCTGCGGCGGCCCGAGGTGGCGATGGCGCTGACCCGGATCGTGGCCGACCGGCTGCGCTGGGCCAACCGGCGGCGGCTCGAGTTCCGGGGATATCCGGTCAAGGTGCGTCTCGCGCGGCTCCTGGTGGAGCTCGCCGTGGCGTACGGGCGGCCGGAGGCGGGTGGCGGTCATGTGATCGGCTTCCAGCTCACCCAGCCCGAACTCGCCGCGCTCACCGGCGCCGCGGAGACCACCGTGCACAAGGGATTGCGCGAGCTGCGGGACGAGGGGCTGCTCGGTACCGGATACCGGACGACCACCGTGCACGACCTCGCCCGGCTCGCCCGGGTGGCCGAACTCGCCGAGCCCGTGGCGCCGCCCGCCCCGCGCCGGCCCCGCGGATCAGCCGAGCAGCGGCCGTAACAGCAGGCAGAGACCGGCGGAGGTTCCCATCACCGCGGTGCACACCACGGCGGCCGTCACGCAGCGGTACTTCCGCAGGGCCACGTCGGAGAGGAAGCGGATCACCGCGTGCAGCTGCCGTTCGTCCTCGGCGGTGGCGGTGGCGGTGGCGGTGGCGGTGACGATGCCGGGGGCGATGTCGGTGGCGGGCGGCGGCGGATCCGAGGCGGCGGCGAGCCGGACGAAGCTGTAGTCGTTGGGGCCGGTGGGCCGCCAGACGCGCGGCCGGAGCGCCAGCGCGAGCGAGGCCGCACCGCCGAAGAGGCCACAGGCGAAGAGGGCCAGCAGCACCCCTGCCAGCCAGCCGAGCGGGCCGCCGCGACGCCAGCCGTCGAAGGCCGCCTCGCTCCACGCGCCCGCCGTTCCCACGAGCGCCGCCTGTACGGCGGAGAGGATCCCGGCCTTGGCGTCGGCGTGCTGGTGTGTGGTCTGCAGGACGGCCGGCATCGTGCGCGATGCGGGCCCGGGCCCACCCCCGGCAGGGGTGGGCGCCGCCGTGGGCGCGGCGGGCGGGATGGATGTCACGGTACCTCCAACGCGGCTCGTAGGAGCTTCCATTGAGCCGCGGGCCGGCCGGGCGGACCAGGCACTTCTACGGGATCGGACGAGTTCGCGCGATCCCGTATTTCCACGGGGTGCGGGTGGCCGGTTCCGGTGTACGACTGGCAGGGCGACCGGCGCTCCACGGGGGTGGACAACGGTCGGGAGCGGCATGCCGCATCGCTGGACACCGCGTAACTCAGCTGATTAGCGAGTGAGTTGGAGGTGCGGCATGCTGAGCCTCCCGATGGCACGGACGAGGAGGACGGGATGTCCGTAGGTGCGATGGGCGTGTTCGACAGGCGGCTTCTGCTGGCCGTCGACGCGCGAGGTTACGGCAGCGCGGACACCGCGCGACAGCGCGATATCCAGACAGTGTTGCCCCGGCTCCTCTCCGACGCCGCCGAGGCGGCCGGGCTCGACCGGGCCTCCTGGGTACGGCAGGCAGCCGGGGATTCCGAGTTCGCCGTGCTCCCGGCCGGTTCCGGCGAGCAGGCGCTGGTCGAGCCGTTCATGCGCCGACTGGACGCCGGGCTGCGGGCGCACAACCGCGACCGGGTGCCCGAGGCGCGGCTCGCGCTGCGCGCCGCCGTGCACTTCGGTCCGGCATCGGAGGCCCCCAACGGCTTCGTGGGTCCCGGGCCCGTCGAGGTCTCCCGCGTCCTGGAGAGCGACCCCCTGCGCAGGGCCCTCGCCGCGGCTCCGGACGCCGCGCTCGCCGTCGCGCTGACCGCGCCGATCTTCACGGAGCTCGTCGCGCAGGGGTACACCAACTTCCGGCCGGAGGAGTTCCGCGAGGTCGTCGTCGAGAAGAAGGAGTACCGCGGCCGGGCCTGGCTGTGGGTGTCGGGGTGCGACGTCCACACGCTGGACCTCGGTGAGTCCGGTTCCGGCTCCGGTGCCGGTACCGGCGTCGGTTCTGGTGCCGGTTCCGCTTCCGGTCCGACGTCGGGCTCCGGATCTGACACGGCATCCACTTCTGGATCCGCACCGAACTCCGGTCCGGGTTCCGGTCCGAACTCCGGTCCGGGTTCCGGTTCGGCGGCGGCCGGGGCCGGCGGAGGCGACTCGGTCACCAACCATCTGCACGGAACCGTCTTCAACGGGAACGTCGTCTTCGGCATCTCCAAGTGAGTCGAGCGGACGGGGAGACGGGGTGCACACGTGAGATCCACGGATCGGCCCACGCAGGATCACGGAAGTGGTGGGGAAGGGGACGGTGTGTTCGGTGAACCCCGGCAGTTATCCGAGGAGGCGGACGGCACCACCGATCCCCGCCCCGACCCCGACCCGCCCGCGACCCCGGGACCGACCCCCTCCCCGACCCCGTCCACACCGGCATCCCCGTCACCCTCACGAGTGAATTCCGGAGTGAATTCCGGAGCGGATCCCGAGGCGGATTCCGGAGCCGGTTCCGGAGCCGATTCCGCCGACGGCGACTACCGCGTCTACAACAACTTCTACGGCCCGCAGTACCACGGACGCGCCCACTTCGGGATCGCCACCGCCGCCGAGCGGCCCGGTCGGGCCCGCGCCACCGGCCTCCTCGACGCCGACGAGATCGACGCGCTGCTGCGCTCCTACATCCGCCCCGACTGCTTCGACGACGCCGCCCGCGAGCTGTCCCGTACCGGCATCGTCGTCCTCACCGGCCCCCAGGGCACGGGCAAGCGCTCCGGCGCGGTCGCCCTGCTGCGGGAGACCGTCGGACCCTCCGCCGACTACGTGGTGCTCTCGCCCGACATCGGCCTCGACCAGCTCGCGGAGCGCGCCTTCGACGAGGGCGTCGGCTACGTCGTCCTCGACCGCACCGGAACCGCCGGGACCGGGGGAGGCGCCGGGACCACCGCGGACGCCGCCGGTCCTTCCTCCGACTTCGACTGGCGCCGGGTGCGCGACCAGCTGCGCCGCCACCGCGCCCATCTGGTCGTCACCACCGTGCACGGAGCGGCCGGGCGCAGTCCCAAGGCCGTACGCCATCTGCCGTGGCGGCCCCCGCTCCTGGACAAGGTGGTACGGGCCCGGCTGGTCCAGGCCCGTGTTCCGCAGGAGATCGTCGACCGGGCCGTCTCCGGCATCCCGCCCCGCTGCCCCATCGCCGTCGTCGCCGAGGCGGCGCAGCGGATCGCGGCGGGCGCCGACCCCGACCAGGCGTGGAAGGAGCACAGCGGCAGCGCGCCGCAGGCGGTCCAGGAGTGGTTCGGTGCCGAGGAGGAGCGGAGCCTGCGCGAGATCGCCGAGGTCACCACCCTCGCGTTCGCTCCCGGCATCGGACGGCGCGCCTTCGAATCGCTGCAGGACCTCCTCGAACGGCTCCTCGGGCCGCTCTACTTCACCCCGGAGGCCCCCTCCTCCACCGCCGACGGCACGGCAGTACCCGACGCCTCGGGGCAGGCCGGCGCCGGCCCCGACGGCCAGGACCCGCAGCAGCGCCGCCGCGCCCGCCCGGTGGACCGGCGCCGCTCGCTCTCCCGTAACGCGCTGATCACCACCGAGATGCAGATCTACGGCGCGACCACCCGCGAGGTCATGGTCTTCGCCGACGCCGAGCTGCGCCGCTGGGTGCTGCAGGCGCTGTGGCGCGACCACCCCACCGAGTACTGGGACGCGGTCCGGCACTGGCTGGACGCGCTCGTCGAGGCCGACCCCGACCCCGCCCTCCAGCTCTCCATCGCCTCCGGACTCACCCTGCTCGGGCACATCGCCTTCGACGAGGTCGTACAGAGCTACCTCGACCCGTGGGCGCGCGGGGAGAGCGGCGAGACCGGGCAGACCCTCGCGGTGTACGTGCTCTGGTACATGTGCCTGGAGGAGACCCAGGCGGCCGCCGCGCTCACGCTGGCCCGCACCTGGGCCCAGTCCCTCCACCCCACCCTGCGGGGCACCGCCCTGATCGCCTTCAGCGGGCAGCTCGGCGTCACCTTCCCCACCGACGCGGTGAAGTGGCTCTGGGCGGTGCTGCGCAGCGGCGCCCTCGAAAAGCGGGCGGAACGCGCACACGGTCTGCGGGCCTGGGCGCAGCTGTTCCTGACGCTCGTCGACTGCCAGGAGGACGCCGGCATCGTGCTCGACGCCCTGGCACACCGGATCAGGAAGGAACGGCGCACCCGGTCCGCCGCCTACTCGGCGAGCGGCCTGCTCGTCCTCGAAACCGCCCTCTGGGTGTTCACCGCCACCGAGCGGCTCTCCGGCCGCCCCGCCGTCGCACGCCACCTCGCCGAGCGGCCCGAAGACGCCGACGTCGTCGCCGAGTTGTGGGCGGCGATCCTCTGCTACCGGCCGCTGCGCCGCAGCGCCCTGTCCGCTCTCCTCGTCACGGTCCGTGGCCTGCCCGCCGTGACCTCCGACCCCACCGCTGCGGCCGCGCGACTCGGTCACGCCCTCGCCGCCGCGCTTCCGCAGGTCGAGCACCCCTTGCTGACAAGCGAGTGGGGCCGACTCGCGGTCTCCCGTCCCACTCGCGCCACGGGTCCCGACTGTGTCGCGACCCTGCTCGGCGCCCTGAACAGTGCGAAGGACACCCACCCACGATGACCACGATCCGCAAGGCCTATCCCCTGGTCGAGGAGCGCGTGCTAGCCCCCGCGCCCCGCACCGGTCGCCGCTTCTGGAACCAGCCCACCCGCTCGCACGACGAACTGCCCCGCGTCTCCGCCCACCAGGTCCTCGTCTACCGCACCGGCGACCAGTACCTCACCGACCACGGTGTCCGCGGGCCCGGTGACGAGACCGTCCTGAACGCCGGCTCCGTCACCGTCGTCGACTGCCGTACCGCCGTGCCGGTCACCGTCGGCACCGACGTACCGTCCGCCGAGACCGACGGCTTCACCGTCCAGGTCGCCTTCCACTGCACGGTCACCGACCCCGTGGCCGTCGTCCGCGAGGGCGTCGTCGACGTGGAGTCCCGGCTGCTCGGCTATCTCCGGGCGCTGCCCGGGCTCACCGACGTCACCCAGGAATGGCCGCTCGAAGCGGGCAAGGAGGTGTCCCGGCGGCTGACCTCGCGCCTGATCTCGTACCTGGAGATGGAACCGCCGCGGATCGCCGGGCTCTCCGTCGGCGACCCGTACCTGACGGTGCTCACCCCGCAGGAGTTCGCCGATCAGCAGCGCCGTGCCGACGAGGAGCGGCGCGAACGCGAGCACGACCGCGTGAAGGAGGCGGTACGCCGCGAGCGCGCGCTGATGGAGCACGAGCGCGAGAAGGAACGCGAGCGGATGGACGCCGAGCGCAAGGCGCTCGAAATGCGCCACCAGCAGGAACTGGATGACCTCCGGCGGTCGTACACCCAGCGGACCGACGCCGAGGACCAGCACTACACCCACAGCCTCAAGCGCAAGGACAACGAGTTCGAGCGCATCGAGGCGATCAAGGACCTCGAAGACTTCGGCACCGACCCGGCCAACACCGACGTCCTCGCCCAGCGCCGGGGCGAGATCGGGTACTCCGAGCTGGCCGAGCGGCAGCGCGAGAGCGACCGGGTCCGGCACGAGCGGAAGCGCGAGGAGGAGGACCGCCACTGGGAGAGCGCCGAACGGCGGCGCAACGCCGATCGGGAGGACCTGCGCTACACCTGGGAGCGCGAGGACCGGCACCGTGAGGTCGACCGCCAGGACCACCGCGCCGTGCTCGACGCCGCCCGGGAGGATCAGCGCGAGGAGCGGGCCGCGGACCGCGACGACAAGCTGCGGCAGCGCGCGGATCAGCGCGAGGACCTGCTGGCCGACCGGGCCGAGCAGCGCCACCGGGCCGACCGGCGCGACAACATCAACCAGGAGCTGGGCCGTCAGATGATCAACCGCGGCCTCCTCGACAACGCGCCGCTCGACGCCCGTGCCTTCGTCGAGCGCCTCAGCACCGGGCAGGGCCTCCTCGACCAGGACCCGCCCGCCGGGCAGGTGGCCGGCGCCCCGGAGACCCCGCAGCTGAAGGAGGGCGACGGCGCCTCGTCCCGGGTCCGTTCCGACGAGCGCCGCCGCCGTTCGTACGACGAGGAGGCCTCGTACGGGAAGGAGGAGTACGGGCGGGAGTACGCCCCGCGCGACGGCCGACGTGACGACCGGTACGGGGACGACCGGTACGGGGACGATCGGTACGGCGACGGCCGGTACGGCGACGGAGGCGGGCGTACCGACCGGCCCGCCCGCGACGGCGGCACCGACCGGGACCGCGACGGCGCGGGTGACGACGGCGCCCGCGCCGCGAGCCGCCCCCTGATCGCCGACGACGACCTCGGTGAAGCGGGGAGGGAGGAGCGTGGCCGCTGACACCCCCGTACGCCCGCCCGAGGAGGAGTACGACGCGTGGGCGGCCGAGTCCCGGCCCGCGTACCGCTCGCTGCGCCCCTGGGGCGGCCGCGGCCCCGCCGTGTTCCTGCGCCGGCTGATCGGCATCCGCGAGGAGATCCTCGACCGCGAGAGCGCCGAGCGCGCCCGCTACACGTGGTACGGAGCCATCGTCCTCAACACCGCGCTGCTCGGCGGCGCCTCCATGGCCATGGCGATCTCCACCATCCGCGAGGGCACGCCGGTCGCCGTGGCGATCGTCGTCGGCGTGGTGTGGGCGTGGATCGTGCTGGCCCTGGACAGCTGGCTGGTCTCCAGCACCCACGGCCACACCGGCGGACGGGCGGTCCGCATGCTGGTGCCCCGGCTGTTCCTCTCCGTGGTGCTCGGGCTCACCATCGCCGAGCCGCTGCTGTTCCAGATCTTCGACCGGGAAATACGTCAGGAGATGGCGGTCGACAGGGAGCGCGACCTCGCCGACTTCCGGGGCGATCTCACCGCGTGCAACCCCCTCGACGGCCAGGACACGACGGACCGCGACGAGTGCGGCGACTTCCATCTGACGGTGCCGGGAGCGCCGGCGTCGATCAAGGAGGACATCGCCGACAACACCGCCGCCACCGGCCGGCTCGACGGGCAGATCAAGACCTACAACGACACCCTCGGTCAGAAGCTGGAGACCGAGCGCCGCGAGTGCGCCAAGGATCGCTGGATCCGGCGGGGCAACGGCTGGGACACCACCGAGACCTGTGAGCGCGCCCGCGCCGACACCGGCGCGTACAAGGCGACGAGCAAGGTCGCCGAGTACGAGGCGAAGCGCGCCGAACTCGTCGGCAAGGGCAACGTCCTGTCCGAGGCACTGATCAACACCGGCACCGCCTACCGCGCGGACGTCAAGGAGGCGATCGACGCCAAGGTCGCCGAGCGGCAGAAGTCGCAGCAGCACGACGGACTGCTGATGCGCGCCGACGCCCTGTCCACGGTGGCCTGGTCCGACGGCTTCGCGCTCTTCATGATGTTCCTGCTGCACGCCGTGCTGCTGCTGGTCGACGCCATGCCGGTGCTCGCCAAGCTGATGAGCGGCCCGTCCGAGTACGACCGCCGGCTCGCCGAGCGGCGCGAGGCCAACAAACGCATCCACCTGGAGGACCAGGAGGCGCAGCGCCGGGTCGACGCCATCGACCACGAGGTACGCCAGTACGCGGCCGAGGTGTGGGCCGAGGAGGACAAGGCCCGGCTGGGGCACGACCACTACAAGGCGCGCACCGAGCACGCCCGCATGGTCCGCGAGGAGCTCGACGCCCGCACCGCCC
>NZ_JBSGZP010000261.1:0-9393 GCF_053611065.1 Streptomyces sp. NPDC054840 | reverse complement strand
GGTACGGACGGTCAGAACTTGTTGCGCGGGGTGATGCCCAGGGACATGCCCGACAGGCCGCGCGCACGGCCGCCCAGCTTGCCCGCGATCGCGCGCAGGGCCGCACCGGCCGGGGAGTCCGGGTCGGACAGCACGACGGGCTTGCCCTCGTCGCCGCCCTCGCGCAGCCGCACGTCGATCGGGATCGAGCCCAGCACCGGCACCGTCGCGCCGACCGTCTTGGTCAGGCCGTCGGCGACCTTCTGGCCACCGCCCGAGCCGAAGACGTCCACCATCTCGTCGCAGTGCGGGCACGGCAGGCCCGACATGTTCTCGACCACGCCGACGATCTTCTGGTGGGTCTGTACGGCGATGGAGCCGGCCCGCTCCGCGACCTCGGCCGCGGCCTGCTGCGGGGTGGTGACGACGAGGATCTCCGCGTTGGGCACCAGCTGGGCCACGGAGATCGCGATGTCGCCCGTGCCCGGCGGCAGGTCCAGCAGGAGCACGTCCAGGTCGCCCCAGAACACGTCCGCCAGGAACTGCTGGAGGGCGCGGTGCAGCATGGGCCCGCGCCACACCACCGGGGCGTTGCCCGGGGTGAACATGCCGATGGAGATGACCTTCACGCCGTGCGCCGACGGCGGCATGATCATGTTCTCGACCTGGGTCGGACGGCCGTCCACACCCAGCATGCGCGGCACGCTGTGGCCGTAGATGTCCGCGTCGACCACGCCGACCTTCAGGCCGTCGGCCGCCATCGCCGCGGCCAGGTTCACCGTGACGGAGGATTTGCCGACACCGCCCTTGCCGGACGCGACCGCGTACACCCGGGTCAGCGAGCCCGGCTTGGCGAAGGGCACCTCGCGCTCGGCGGTGCCGCCGCGCAGCGTGGCCGCCAGGTCCTTGCGCTGCTCGTCGCTCATCACGTCGAGGGTGACGGCGACGGAGGTGACGCCCGCGACCTTCTCGACGGCCTCGGTGACGTTGTTGGTGATGGTCTCGCGCATGGGGCAGCCCGACACCGTGAGGTAGACCGTGACGGCGACCTCGCCGCCCTCACCGATCTCCACCGATTTGACCATGCCGAGCTCGGTGATCGGCCGGTGGATCTCGGGGTCGTTCACCGTCGCCAGCGCGTCCAGGATCGCGTCCTGCTCAGGCACGGCGGCGGAGCTTGTGTCGGTAGCCATGCCCCGATGGTACGGCTCGGTAGCAGGCCGCAGGAAAGCCCGTCAGCGGTCGCCTTCGTCACGTTCGGCGGGGAATAGACGGCGCTCGTCCATTTCCTTGATCAGGTCCTGGAACTCGGACCTGATCCAGTCGCGGGTGGCGACCTCGCCCAGGCCCATCCGCAAGGCCGCGATTTCCCGGGTCAGGTACTCGGTGTCGGCGATGGACCGCTCGTTCTGCTTGCGGTCCTGCTCGTGGGTGACCCGGTCGCGGTCGTCCTGCCGGTTCTGCGCGAGCAGGATCAGCGGAGCCGCGTAGGAGGCCTGGAGCGACAGCATCAGCGTCAGGAAGATGAACGGGTACGGGTCGAACCGCAGCCCGTCCGGCGCGAAGATGTTCCACAGCACCCAGACGATGATGACCAGGGTCATCCAGACGATGAACCGGCCGGTGCCCAGGAACCGCGCCACCCGCTCCGACAGCCGCCCGAAGGCCTCCGGGTCGTACTCGGGCAGCAGCGACCGGCGCGGCGCGCGCGGCAGGTCCAGGCGCACCCGCGAGCGCGTCAGTGCGCTCGACCCGGCGCCCGACGACCTCGCCGCGCGCTCGCCGGCACGTTCCGCCGCGTCCGCCGCCAGCCCGTGTTCGCGCGCCTGCATCCGCGCCTGCTCGCGCCGCTCCCGGATCTGCTCGCGGCGCCGCTCGCGCGCCTGCTCGCCGCGCCCCCGGTCGAAGCGTCCTCGCTCAGCGGCCACCGAGGGCCTCCTCGGAATGGAAGTCCGTCTCCCGCCAGTCGTCCGGCAGCAGGTGGTCCAGCACGTCGTCCACGGTCACCGCGCCCAGCAGGGAACCGCTCTCGTCGACCACCGGCACGGCCACCATGTTGTAGGCGGCGAGGTGCGTGGTGACCGCGGGCAGCGAGGCGTTCGGCCGCAGCGGCGGCAGGTCCGTGTCCACGATCGAGCTGACCAGCGTGAACGGAGGGTCCCGCAGCAGCCGCTGGAAGTGCACCGTACCCAGGTACTTGCCCGTCGGCGTCTCGTCCGGCGGCCGGCACACGTACACCTGCGCCGCCAGCGCCGGAGACAGGTCCGCCTGGCGTACACGGGCCAGCGCGTCGGCGACCGTCGCGTCGGGCCGCAGCACGATCGGCTCGGTGGTCATCAGACCGCCGGCGGTGTTCTCCTCGTAGGACAGCAGGCGGCGCACGTCGGCCGCGTCGTCCGGCTGCATCAGCGTCAGCAGCCGCTCCTTGTCGTCCTCCGGCAGCTCCGAGAGCAGGTCGGCGGCGTCGTCCGGGTCCATCGCCTCCAGGACGTCGGCGGCGCGCTCCTCCTTCAGCTTGCCGAGGATCTCCACCTGCTCGTCCTCGGGGAGCTCCTCCAGCACGTCCGCGAGCCGGTCGTCGTCGAGGGCGTTGGCCACCTCGGCGCGCCGCTTCGGCGTCAGGTGGTGCAGTACGTTCGCCACGTCCGCCGGGCGCATCTGCTCGAAGGTGGCGACCAGGTTCTCGGCGCCCTGCCCGTGCTCCTCCAGCGAGAAGCCCGTCACCGCCGACCACTCCACCGTCAGGGCCTCGCCGCGCCGGCGCAGCGCCCCCGACTTGCCCTTCCGTACGAAGATCCGGTCGATCTCCCAGTCCCGGCGGGCCGGCAGCTGCTGGATGGCCACGTCCAGGACGGTGACCTCCTCGCCGCTCGCGACCAGCGTCACCCGCCGGTCCAGCAGCTCGCCCAGGACCAGGCGTTCGGTCGGGCGCTGCTCGAACCGCCGCATGTTGATCACACCGGTGGTGATGACCTGCCCGGACTCCACACCGGTGACCCGGGTCATCGGCAGGAAGATCCGCCGCCGGCTGACGACCTCGACCACCAGGCCCAGCAGTCGCGGCGGGCGGCCGCCGACCCGGAGCATCGCGACGAGGTCGCGGACCCGGCCGACCTGGTCGCCGTTGGGATCGAAGACGGGCACACCCGACAGATGCGAGACGAAGATCCGCGGGGCGCCTGCAACCATCCGAGCGCCTCCTAGTGCGTCGATCAAGAGTCGTGCCGCCCCTCAGGCTAGCCCGTGCCGGGGGAAAGCGTCCTGGTGGGGCGGTCCGCCCGGGGGCCCGTGCACACCGGGGCGCGGTCGCGGGCCGCGATGTACGGGCGGGTACGCTGCCTGCTGCTCGCAGATGTCCGACGAGAGGCACCCGCCCGTGACCGCCTACTTCCCTGCCGCGCGGCTGCGCCGGGCCGCGTTCATCGGTGTGCTGTGCGCGGGCCTCGCCGTCACCGGGACGGGCTGCGGGGAGGACCCCGACGAGGGCACGAACGGCGTCGGCAAGCTCTCCGCCGACAAGATCGAGGCGAAGGCGAAGGCGGCCGCGACGGAAGCCGACTCGGTGCACCTGTCCGGCACGCTGGTGAGCGGCGGCAAGTCCTTCACCCTCGACATGCGGCTCAAGTCGGACGGCGGCTCCGGCGAGGTGAAGTCCAACGACGACACCTTCCAGCTGCTGCGCGTGGGGGAGCAGCTGTACCTCAAGGCGAGCGCGGCGTTCTGGGGCCAGTCCGACTCGGCCGGCAAGCTGGGCGACAAGTTCGTGAAGGTGCCCGAGGGCGACCCCTCGTACAAGCAGTTCCGCGGCTTCACCGACATGGACGTGCTGCTGGACGGGCTGCTCGGGCTGGAGGGCAAGCTCGCCAAGGGCTCCTACACCAAGGTCGGGCACACCCGCGCGGTCCAGGTCACGGCGGACGCGGGCAAGGGCGGCAAGCTCTCGGTCTCCCTGGAGGGCACCCCGTACCCGCTGCTGATGGAGCGGGCGGGCGGCGCCGGGCGGGTGGAACTCGCCGAGTGGGGCAAGACGTTCCCGCTGGAGGCGCCCGCGCAGGACCAGACGGTCGACTACGGCTCCCAGCTGCCGACGACCAAGGATCAGGGTGGCGCCCCCGTCCCGGCGCCCTCCAAGGGCTCCGGCCAGGGCGCGAACCCCACCAAGCCGTAGATCGCGCGGTCGGCGCGCGGGCGGACCGGCAGTGCCGCAGGCGGGCGGGTCCGCTGATGCCGGGGCGGGGCCGCGCGGGGTGGGGCTGGGCGTGCTGGGGCGTCTCCCGGGAGCCGACGCGGCGGGGGCCGGCGGGAGGGGGGAACGTCGTTCGCCGCTCTGCCGGGAGCACCCGGGCACACACCCGTCAACCCTTGCCGGGGGGCGGCTGTCAGCCGCGCGCGGCCTTCCTGCGCTTCAGCAGCAGCTTCGGCAGGCCCGCCGGAACGGCCCGGCGGGTCGTCGCCGGGGACGGCAGCGGGACGGCGACGAGCGAGCCGTCCGGGAGCTGTGCCCGGACCGATTCCGGCTCCAGCCGCAGCAGTCGGCACTCCCGCGCCCACCGCTCGGTCATCTCCTCGGAGTCGGGCGCGTTCAGCCGCTTGCCCTTGAGCTCGGCGACGGCCGCCGCCCACTCCTCGCCCCGCGGCGGGAGTTCCCGTACCGTCGCCGTCCAGGCCACCAGCCGGCCGCCCTTGTCCTTGCTCCGCACGGTGACCTCGGCACGCGCGCCGTCCGCCAGCCCCGGGAACGGCTGCTCGCCGGGCCCGTCGCCCAGCACATGGGCCGCCCCCTCCACCCAGGCGTGCCACAGGGCGCGGTCGGCCCCGTCGCCGCGCACCCAGATCAGGCCGGACTTCTTGGTGGCCTCCTCGACGAGGGCCAGGTCGAGCGTGCTGAGAGTCATGCCGACAGGGTAGGGGGTCGCTCCCCCCGGGCGGGCGGGTGTCCGCGACGGACCGCCGTCACAGCCAGCCGTGACGGCGCAGCGCGCGGTGGATGGTGAAGCAGGAGGCGGCGATCGCGGCCATCACCATCGGATAGCCGTAGCGCCAGTGGAGCTCCGGCATGTGGTCGAAGTTCATCCCGTACACGCCGCAGATCATCGTCGGCACCGCGATGATCGCGGCCCAGGAGGTGATCTTGCGCATGTCCTCGTTCTGGGCGACCGTCGCCTGCGCGAGGTTGGCCTGGAGGATCGAGTTCAGCAGTTCGTCGAAGCCCACCACCTGCTCGTGTACCCGCGCCAAGTGGTCGGCGACATCGCGGAAGTACTTCTGGATGTCCGGGTCCACCAGCCGCATCGGCCGCTCGCTCAGCAGCTCCATCGGACGCAGCAGCGGCGAGACCGCCCGCTTGAACTCCAGCACCTCGCGCTTGAGCTGGTAGATGCGGCCCGCGTCGCCGCCGCGCGCACTGCCCTTGGCAGGGGCGGCGAAGACCTCGCTCTCCACCTCGTCGATGTCGTCCTGCACCGCCGCCGCGACCGCGATGTAGCCGTCGACCACGTGGTCGGCGATGGAGTGCAGGACCGCCGAGGGGCCCTTGGCGAGCAGGTCCGGGTCGTCCTGGAGGCGGTGGCGCAGCCCCTTGAGGGACCCCTGTCCGCCGTGCCGGACGGTGATGACGAAGTCGGGGCCGGTGAAGCACATCACCTCGCCGGTCTCCACCACCTCGCTGGTGGCGGTCAGTTCGGCGTGGTCGACGTAGTGGATCGTCTTGAACACGGTGAAGAGCGTGTCGTCGTAGCGCTCCAGCTTCGGCCGCTGGTGCGCGTGCACCGCGTCCTCCACGGCCAGCGGGTGCAGTCCGAAGGTCGCGGCGATCCCGGCGAACTCGGCCTCCGTCGGCTCGTGCAGGCCGATCCAGGCGAACCCGCCGTCCTCGCGGACCCGGCGGATCGCCTCACGGGGCGTCAGACACGCCGGACCCGGCACCCGCCGCCCGGCGCGGTACACGGCGCAGTCGACCACCGCGCTGCTCGCCGACGGGTCGCGGGTGGTGTCGTAGCCGGGCTGTACGGGGGTGGCCCTGCGCAGGGCCGGGCGAACGGCCGCGCGCAGGTAGGGCAGCATCGACATGGCAGGCTCCTTCTCGCGCACGGCTGTGGACCGTACGGGTGGGAGACCCTCCACCGCGGGCGGGCAGGCCCAGGCAGGGGGAGGGAACAGGACGGGAGGACAACGTTCTGCCGTCGCTCTTCTACTGATCGGCGGATCAGACGGATCGAGCAGATCAAAGGGGGCGGGAAGCGCCCGTAACAGAAGTGGAAGAGCGATTGGTACTGCACGATCGACTTCGGTCCACCGCAGCCCCACCTCCTCCGGCCGGTCCCCCGTGAGGGACGTCCTGTTGCCGGGGCGCTGAAATACCGCTTCTGCGTGCGGCCCCGAACAGCTGTCAACACTATCAGCCGACGGATGGTCAAGACCCGCCCTTTACCCGCCTGATACGAGTTCTATGCTCGCTTCATGGCAGAAATTCTGGCCCTCGTGGAGGCCCGGCTGCGCACGGCGTTCGGTGAACCCGACGCACGCGCCGCCGTCACCTTCCTGGGCACCGACCGCATCGAGGTACTCCGTTTCGCCGAGGGTGACCTCGTGCGGTACGCGACCCTCGGGATGTCCGCGCACCCGATGACCGATCCGACCGCCGTGGTCGCCGACCCCGTTCGGGGCCCGCGAGCCGAGCTCGTGCTGACCGTACGGGCCGGACTCGCGGCCACCGACAAACTCCTGCGGCCCCTCGCGGTGCTGGCCGCGTCCCCCCAGGTCGAGGGGTTGATCGTGGCCCCCGGGGCCTCGCTGGACGTGGGCGAACCGCTCTGGGACGGGGCCCCCTTCAGCTCCGTCCTCGTGGCGGAACCCGGTGGTCTCGTCGAGGACCTGGAGCTCGACGAGCCCATGGATCCGGTCCAGTTCCTCCCCCTGCTGCCGATGACGGCGAACGAGGCCGCCTGGAAGCGCGTGCACGGAGCGGCCGCCCTGCAGGAACGCTGGCTCGCGCGCGGAACGGACTTGCGGGACCCTTTGCGTAGCGCCGTCGCACTGGACTGAGGGCCCGGACGGGTGAGCGTGCCTTGACTGGGCGCCGGGCGGGGAGGAGCGTGGCTTCCTATGAGGGGTGAACCAAGTTGCCCGAAGTGCGGTGGCCGGGTCAGGGCGCCCGGACTCTTCTCCGACTCCTGGCAGTGCGCGGTGCACGGCGCTGTCCACCCCCTGCAACCCGTCATCCCACCCAGTGTCGAAGGCCTGAGCGTGGTGGTGCACCGGACGCGGGTGCCGGTGTGGATGCCCTGGCCGCTGCCGGTGGGGTGGCTGTTCACCGGCGTAGCGTCCGCAGGTGACGACCGCAGCGGCGGCCGGGCCACGGCGGTGGCCTGTTCGGGTCCCGGCCCGCTGGGCGGAATCGGTGAGCTGCTGCTGATCGCGGAGGAGCTGGGCGTCGGCCTGGGCGCGCGGTACGCGGGCATCGACGGCGTCGACCCCGGCTCGTCCATCGACGTATCGGCGCCGCCCCACGCCAAGGTGGTGGCGGCGGGCCGGCCGACACCGCTGTGGCACGTGAAGGGCGGCCCCGACGACCGGGCCGTCTTCGCCGGCGAGGCGTGCGGCCTGTGGCTCTGGGCGATCGTCTGGCCGGAGCAGTCCGGCCTGCTGATGTACGACGAGCTCGTCCTCACCGACCTGCGCGACGCGGGAGCCGAGGTCGAGCTCGTTCCGTGCGGGGCCCTGAGCCCGCGCATCCTGGGTCCTGCCTGAGGGGCCCCGCGGCCCGGTTATCCTGGAGTGTCCCCCGTACGTACGACCCATGGAGCCAGGCTGTGCGCATCGACCTGCACGCCCACTCCACGGCCTCCGACGGTACGGACACCCCCGCCGAACTGGTGCGCAATGCCGCCGGCGCCGGGCTGGACGTGGTCGCGCTGACCGACCACGACACCGTGCGTGGATACGGCGAGGCCCTCGCGGCCCTGCCCGCCGGACTGACGCTGGTGACCGGGGCCGAACTCTCCTGCCGGCTCGACGGCGTCGGCGTGCACATGCTCGCGTACCTCTTCGACCCCGAGGAGCCCGAGCTGGCGCGGGAGCGTGAGCTCGTCCGCGACGACCGCACCCCCCGCGCCCGGACCATGATCGGCAAGCTCCGGGAACTCGGCGTCGACGTCACCTGGGAGCAGGTGGCCAGGATCGCCGGTGACGGCTCGGTCGGGCGGCCGCACATCGCCACCGCCCTCGTCGAGCTGGGCGTCGTACCCACCGTCTCGGACGCCTTCACGCCCGACTGGCTCGCCGACGGCGGTCGCGCGTACGCCGAGAAGCACGAGCTCGACCCGTTCGAGGCCGTGCGCCTGGTCAAGGCGGCCGGCGGGGTCACCGTCCTCGCGCACCCCGCCGCCGCGAAGCGCGGCCGGTGCGTCTCCGAGTCCGCGATAGCCGAGCTGGCGACCGCGGGCCTGGACGGCATCGAGGTGGACCACATGGACCACGACACCGACACCCGCACGCGGATGCGCGGCCTGGCGGCGGACCTGGGCCTGCTGGCCACCGGATCCAGCGACTACCACGGCAGCCGCAAGACCTGCCGGCTCGGGGAGTACACGACGGACCCCGAGATCTACGGCGAGATCACGCGCCGTGCGACGGGGGCCTTCCCGGTGCCGGGCGCCGGCGGACGCGAGCGCTGACCGGCCGGATCCGGCCCGCTCCACCCGTCCCACCCCTCTTCTTCGCGACACCCCTCTCTTCTGCAAGGCATCGCTGTGTTTGATTTCGCCGTCTTCGGATCCCTTTTTCTCACCCTTTTTGTGATTATGGACCCGCCGGGGATCACGCCGATCTTCCTCGCGCTGACCTCCGGCCGCCCCGTCAAGGTGCAGCGCCGCATGGCCTGGCAGGCCGTCTGCGTGGCCTTCGGCGTCATCGCGGTCTTCGGTGTCTGCGGCCAGCAGATCCTGGACTACCTGCACGTCTCCGTCCCGGCGCTGATGATCGCCGGTGGTCTGCTGCTCCTGCTCATCGCCCTGGACCTGCTCACCGGCAAGAACGACGAGCCGAAGCAGACCAAGGACGTGAACGTGGCCCTGGTCCCGCTCGGCATGCCGCTGCTGGCCGGCCCCGGCGCGATCGTGTCGGTGATCCTCGCCGTCCAGAAGGCCGACGGCGCCGCCGGACAGGTCTCGGTCTGGGCCGCGATCGTCGCCATGCACGTCGTGCTGTGGATCACCATGCGTTACTCGCTGGTGATCATCCGGGTCATCAAGGACGGCGGCGTCGTGCTCGTCACCCGGCTCGCCGGCATGATGCTCTCGGCGATCGCCGTCCAGCAGATCATCAACGGCGTGCTCCAGGTGGTCGGCGCGGCCTGAGGCCCGGCCGCCCCTGCCGTACGCGGCCGCTCATGCGAACGCCCCCGCACCGGAACGG
>NZ_JBSGZP010000260.1:0-9434 GCF_053611065.1 Streptomyces sp. NPDC054840 | reverse complement strand
ACACCGACGTACGCGGTGCCGTCGGGGCCGAGGGTGATCGGGGCCCAGTTGTTGTCGTAGAGCGGACCGGTGCCGGTCAGCTGCCGCCAGCGGCGCTCACCCGTGCGGAAGTCCACGGCCGTGAGGTACCAGGCGTCGATGCCCCAGACGTTGGGCTCCTTCTCGTAGAAGTAGAGCAGCCCGTTCGCGGTGGACAGCTTCGGGACCACGGAGGGAGCGCGGATCGCGCTCTCCCAGACCGTGTCGCAGCCGCTGCCGTCGGCACGTACGTCGATGCGGGCCACTCCGCCCACGACGGACTTGCCCCACAGCAGGGTGGTGGGGTTCTCGTAGCCGTAGTTGTTCTCGACGACGATGCTGTTGCCCCAGGTGATGAGGGAGTTGTCGGTGGTCGAGGCGCCGGAGCCGAACACCGGCACCTTGCAGACCAGCCGCCGATCGGCGGGTACGTCGACGCCCCGGTCGTAGACCAGGACGTTCATCCGGTCGTCGGCGTTGTCGGTGATGGCGACGTAGCCCCGGCCGAAGAGGTCCGGGGTGGTGCCCGAGCCCTGGTTGACGGATCCGGGCTTGGACGCCGTGCCACGGTCGTACGTCTGGCGCCACTGCACCTCGGGGGTGCCGTCGGCGGCGGCGCGGAAGCTGTAGAGCGCATGGTCGGAGACGATGGATACGCCGTCCTCTGCGACCGAGAAGGAGTTCTGGATCTCCTCGCCCCGCAGTTGGACGGAGCGGATCCGCGAGGTCGCCGGATCCACCGTGCCGACCCGGCCCTGGCGGGTGACCCACCAGATCCGGCCGTTCCAGTCGGGCATCACGGAGGTGACGGGGTCGCAGGTGCCGCTGGGCCACAGGTGGGTCCAGGTCACGCAGTCGTGCGGGACCTGCCCGGTGAGGTCCCAGTCGTCCTCTGCCGTGAACTTCCAACTGCCGTCGGGGTTCTGGGAATGGGCGAGGCGCAGGATGTGCTGGCGTGAGTCGGCCAGCACGGCCCGGTCCTGGTCGTCCAGGTAGAAGTAGGCGCCGCCCGAGGTGTCCTTGAAGATCTTCGCGAAGTCGAGCGAGGTGATCGCCTCGACCGTCGAAGAGCGCTGCGGGAGCTGGTATTCCGCGAGCGTGGCGAGCGTACGGGCCTCCAAGAGCTTGACCTTGAAGCCGGAGAAGGTGCCGCACACCGTGACGAGCCGGCCGGCCGAGTCGAAGGTCGCGGTGGCGCATTCACCGCCGAGGGCGGCGATCTTCTCGCTGGTCACCTTCGGGTTGTTGCCGAGCGGCCCCGACCAGGGCGAGGTGGCGCTGCCCGCCGCGTCGGAGTGCATGCCGCTGCGGCCGTTGGGCGCGAGGAAGGGGTGCTGCGGCGGCGCCTCGCCGGACAGCGGGGCGGCGGGCGCGGGGGCGCCGTCGTAGTGGGTGACGAGGCGGTGGCCGGGGGCCTTGGGTATCTCCTCGGCCTGGGCCGGCGAGCCGCCGTACATCACCGTGAGCGCGGCGACGACGGGCAGCACGGAGCAGTTCAGCGATCTTCGGGGCATCCGGGCTTCCTCCATGTCTCTCAGCGTTGTTGACATTGCGTCTGGTGTCGCGCCGCCGCCAGACGCTAGATCGCACCGCCGGAGGAGTCCATGGATGGGCCGGATGATTCACGAAGGCGCAACAGTCGATCAAGGATTGAGGCTGGACACCACGTTCGCGGTGGCCGTCAGGCCGTTGTGGATGGTCGCGGCCATGCTGCTGCTCGCGAGGTAGAAGCCGAGCAGCCCGCAGACGACGGCGTGCGAGAACTTGAGCCCGCCGCTGCGCAGGAAGATCCAGGCCAGGATGACGAGCAGGACGACCACCGAGAGGGAAATAACCATCGAAACCTCCTTATACGCCGCCATGGTGGCGCAGGAGGGGGTGCCTTCGGGCGAAAGCCGTGTCCGCCGTACGGGTGTTGACGGTCCGTGAGGGGCGGCCGGTTCGTGACGATCTCGCAGCGGACCGGCCGGCGCGGGCGCAGCACCAAGGCACGGGCTGTTCCCGCGGGTTGCAGCCGACCACCGTCGGCCCGGTGAGGATCTCGGAGTCGCCGTCCGTTCCGTAGCCCGGCAGCGGGCCGAGGGCAGTCGGTCCGGCCGCCGCGCCGGGCGATGATGCCGGACGAGAACAGAAGAACACGAACCCGGACACACCGCGGGGGTCGCCGGACGCGGGGTCTTGCCGGTCTCCGCCCCGCCGTGCCATATATGTCTAGACCAATAAGGAGCCAAGCAAGTCGAGGAAGGCACCCCCGTGCGACGCAGCGCCCCCACGCTCGCCCTCCGCCTGGCCGTCGCAGGCATCACCGGCCTCACCGGCCTCACCGGCCTCACGGCCTGCACCGCGCCGGACACGCGGCCCCCGCCCGCCCCCGCCGGACTGACCGCCCAGGCCGGCAGCGCCACCAGCGTGCATGTCATGTGGGACGCGGCGGCCGACCGGGACGGGGTGACCGGCTACCAGGTCTTCGAGGCCGGCCGCCTGGTCCGCGAACTCCCCGCCGAGAAGACCATGGTGGACATCACCGGCCTCGCCCCGCAGACCGGTTACGCCTTCACGGTCCGGGCCGAGGACGCCGCCGGCAACCTCTCCGACCCCGGCCCGGCCGCCCGGGTGACCACGCCGGCCGCCAAGGCCGAGGACCGCACGGCCCCCACCTCCCCGGCCACCACCACCGCGCGGGCGACGGGACCCCGGTCCGCCCAGGTGTCCTGGACGGCGGCGACCGACGACACGGGCATCACGGCCTACGACGTCTACCAGGGCGGCGTCCGGATCCACACCGCCGGCTCCGGCGAGAGCGTCACGACCCTGGACAACCTCCGGCCCGACACCGTGTACACGTTCACCGTCCGCGCCCGCGACGGGGCGGACAACTCCTCCCCCGACGGCCCGGCGGTGGACGTGACCACCCCACCCGCCTCCGGCGACCGCCCCGGCACCGCCCCCGCCGAATTCGCCGCGACCGCCTCCCCGGGCACCGTCACGCTGACCTGGTCCGCCCCGGCCACCGGCGGCGAGACCACCGAGTACGAGCTGTTCGTCAACGGACTGCCCACGACCGTAATCCAGTTCGGAGCGGGTGCGGTGCCCAGCGGCCGGGCGGAACACCGGATCACGGTGACCGAGCCGGCCGGCACGGTGTGGGCCGTGAAACTGCGGGCCAGACTCCCTGACGGCAACTGGGGATCCTTCTCCGCGGAGCGGCGGATCACACTCGTCGCGTGAAAGAAGACACCGATCCGGCCTGAACGGCGCGGCCGCACAGGAAGATCGCGCACAATACATCCGTGTTCGGTGAGTACTCGTGCAATGACAATCAGGCAGACTCCGCGGACGGCGATCCCGGACCGGCCCCCTGCCCGGCGCCCGGAAACCTACCCCCGGAACCCGCGAGCTTCGTCGGACGGGAGCGCGAACTCCGGCTGCTCGACGGCCTGTTGCGCGAGCGACGACTGGTCACCCTCACAGGAGTGGGCGGCGTCGGCAAGTCGAGGCTCGCCCTGCGGGCCGTCGCCACCGCCTGCCAGGCGCGCCCCGACGGGGTGTGGTGGGCGGAGCTCTCACCCCTGCGCGATCCGAGCCTGCTCACGGCCACCGTCGCCCACACCGTCGGCCTCGCGGACCACTCCCCGCACCCTCCCGACGAGGAGCTGTGCGCGTGGATGGCCGACAAGGAGCTGCTCCTGGTGCTGGACACCTGCGAGCACCTGGTGGCCGACTGCCGCCACCTGGTCGGCGAACTCCTGCAGTCCGCCCCCCGGTTGACGATCCTGGTCACCTCCCGCGAGCCGCTCGGCATGCCGACCGAGGAGGTCGTCGAGGTCCGGCCGCTGCCCTGTGAGGGGCCCGACAGCGACGCCCTCGCCCTCTTCCGGGCCCGCGCTCTCGCCGCGACCCCGCGGGCGGCGGCCGTGTTCGCCGACCCCGGGCGGACCGCGGTGGCCGCCGAGGTGTGCCGGCGCCTGGACGGCATCCCGCTCGCTCTGGAACTCGCGGGTGCCCGCATGCGGTTGTGGACGCTGGAGCACATGGCCGAGCGGATCGGCGAGCGCTTCGAGGTGCTGTCCGACGCCCGGGCCGCGCTTCCGCGCCGGCACCGGACGATGCGGACCACGATCGGCTGGAGCCACGAACTGTGCGAGCCGCTGGAGCGGTTGCTGTGGGCCCGCCTCTCGGTCTTCACCGGTGACTTCGACATCGCCGCGGCGCGCGCCGTCTGCTCGGGCGGGCCGCTGCCCGCCGCCCGGGTGGAGCGCGTACTGGCGGGCCTCGCCGCCAAGTCCGTGGTCCTGCGCATCGAGGAACGCGGGACCGGGGCCCGCTACCGAATGCTGGACACGATCCGCGAGTACGGGCAGGACTGGCTGGACGAACTCGGCGAGGGGGAGATCGTCACGGACCGGCACGCCCACTGGTACGCGGCGCTCTCCCAGGCCGCCGACCGGGGCTGGCTGGGCCCCGCGCAGGTCGACTGGTACCGCAGGATCACCGCCGAGCACGCGCAGCTGCGTACCGCCCTGGAACACCTCATCGCCTCCGACCCGACGGCGGCGTTGGAGATGGCCGGGGCCCTGTGGTTCTACTGGTTCGCGTGCGGGCACGCGCACGAGGGCCGCGGCTTCCTGGAACGGGCCCTGCGGGCCGTTCCGCGTACGGGGGCCGCGTACAACCAGGCCGTGTGGGCCCTGGGGCTCACCGCGCTGCTCCAGGGCGACCTGGACGCGGCCCAGCAGCTCGGCGGCGAGTGCACCCGCGACGCGGCCCGACTCGCGGACCCGGAGCGGGAGCTGCGCGCGGGCTACCTGCACGCGGTCTCCGTCCTCATGCCCGGCGACCCCGTACGGGCCCTGCGGCTGGCGGGTCCACGGGCCCGGGCGGGACACGGCGGGCGCACCAGCGGCGCGGGCTGGCTCCTGTGCAAGCTGGCCACCGGCTACGCCCTGTGCGACCTGCGACGTTTCGAGGAGGCGACCGAGGAGGCGCGGTCCCTGCGGGAGGCTTGCGTGGAGCTCGGCGAGCGCTGGCTGAGGGCGTACGCGGACTACATCCTGGCCGTGGCCGCGCTGGGCCTGGGCGACCACGGGGAGGCCGCCCGGCACGTACGGGCCATGCTCTCGGGGAAACGGCTGCTCGGCGACCGCTTCGGCATCGCGCTCGGCCTGGACCTGCTGGCCGCGGCGGTGGCCGGGCTGGGCGACGGGGAACTCGCGGCGCGGCTGCTGGGCACCGGGCAGGCCTGGTGGCGCACGGTGGGCCGGCCGCAGATGGGCTCACCCTCGCTGACGGCCCTGCGGGACCAAGGCGAGCGGCAGGCCCGCGCGGCGATCGGAGACGCCGCCTTCGAGGCGGCGTTCCTTGGCGGCGCGGCTGCGCCCACCGGCTGAGTCTCGGCCGGTGGGTCCGAACTACGGCCTGAACCCTGGGCTCCCGTCAGTACGGGAGGGGTCTGCCCGACGGTGTGCGCAGGTCCAGGTCTCGGGGGGCGGGCTTCGGGACGGGCTTACGGATCAGCTGCTGGCGCATGCTGCCTCCTCGCTCAGACCAGGGCCGGGCGGCGCGGTTCCACCGTGCGGCTGTCGGGGAGCAGTTCACCGGTGTCGTCGAACATCACGACTCCGTTGCACAGCAGGCTCCAGCCCTGTTCGGGGTGAGAGGCCACAATGCGGGCGGCGTCGTGATCGGCGCTGTCGGCGGTCGGGCAGGGTGGCTGGTGGGAGCACATGGCGCACCTCCTCGCGAAGTGGGGCGGGAGCGCCGGTGGTCACCCGGTCGAATCCGCGATCCACGGTGGCGGTGAGTATTACTGATCGCCGCCCCCGGACGGAACCCATATCCGCCGTCCAGTTCAGGGTGTGTATGCCCGATTACGATGCGCTCATGCCCGCTGTCCGGATCATTCACCGCACGTCTTTTCCGCCGGTCGAGGCATGGCCGATGCTCACGGACTGGGAGCGCCACGGCGCGCAGGTCCCGCTCACCCGGACGATCATCGAGACGGCGCCGCCGACCCGCGTCGGAACGATCTTCACAGCACGCACGGGCGTGAGCAGGATCACATTCGACGACCGCATGGAAGTGGTCGTGTGGCGACCGCCTGCGGAGGGATTGCCAGGATTGGTCCGGCTGGAGAAGCGCGGCCGGTCCGTGGCGGGCTGGGCGGAGATCGAGGTCCGTCCCCTCGCCACCGGCGGCGCCGAGATCCACTGGCGTGAGGAGCTGCGCGTGCGCGGCCTCCCCCGCGCCCTGGATCCACTGGTCGCGGCGGCGGGCCGGCTCCTCTTCGGCCGGGCCCTCACGCGACTGCTCCGGCCCTGAGAACGGGAACGGCGGGGCTTAGGGTGCCATGATCACCGCGCCGGTGATCACGAAGCACCGAGGAGATCTCCGTGGCCACTCCGCCGCAGCCGCCAGCGCAGGGCGCAGGCCCGTACCACCCCTATGCCGCGCCCGTCCCGCAGCAGAGCGGCCCGCCCGGTCCCGGGTACGCCGGACCTCAGCCCCACGCCGCGTACGGCGCGTACGGCGCGTACCCGGAGCCCGGCCGGTACGGCTGCCGGATGTGCGGGGCCTGGCCCGCCGCGCAGGCGACCGTACGCGGCCACCAGGGCCTGATCGTGCTGATGCGGTTCCTGAGCCTGCGCGGACCGTTCTGCCGCGACTGCGGGCTCGCCACCTACCGCCGGATGTCCTCGGACACCCTGTGGCAGGGCTGGTGGGGGCCGCTGTCCGCCTTCATCACGCCCGTGACCCTGCTGATGAACCTCGGCCCGCGGGCCGCCTTCCGTAAGCTCGCTCCTCCGGCCGGCGGCTTCCGGCCCGCACTCGACCCGGGCAAGCCGCTGTGGCGCCGGGCCCCGGTTCTGCTCTTCCTGCTCCCGGTCCTGCTGGTCGTACTGGCCGTGCCGGCCCTCCTCCTGGCCGCCCTGGTGTTCGGCGAGCCCGAGCTGTCCGCGGGGCAGTGTGTACGCAACGAGGGCAGCTGGCTCGACCAGGAGCTGCGGATCGAGTCCTGTACCTCGCCGCGCGCCCGGTTCCGGGTCACCGAGCGCCCGGACACACCCGGTGCGCGCTGCGCCGCGGGCGATTACATCTCCGACCCGAAGTACAGCCGGAACGACTTCACCACCTACTGCCTGACCCCGCTGCGATGAGCCGCCGGGGTACGGGGCGTTCACCCCGTACCCCGCACGGGCGCCCCCCGTCCTGCTGCTTCGACGACACGAACTAGCGGATCGGCATGCCGGAGATCGTGCGGGCGATCACCAGGCGCTGGATCTCACTGGTGCCTTCGAAGATGGTGTAGATGGCGCTGTCCCGGTGCATGCGCTCCACCGGGTACTCACGGGTGAAGCCGTTGCCGCCGAGGATCTGGACCGCCTGGGCGGTGACCTTCTTGGCGACCTCACTCGCGAAGAGCTTCGACATCGAGCCCTCCGCCGACTCGAACGGCCGCCCCGCCACCGCCATCCACGACGCCCGCCACACCAGCAGCCGGGCCGCGTCGATCTGCGTCCGCATGTCGGCGAGCTGGAAGGCCACTCCCTGGTTGTCGATGATCGGGCGGCCGAACTGGGTACGGGTCTTCGCGTAGTCGAGGGCCACCTCGTACGCCGCGCGCGCGGTGCCGACGGCCATCGCTCCGACCGCCGGCCGGGAGGCCTCGAAGGTGGCCATGGCCGCGTTCTTCACCCGCTCGCCGCCACCGCTGCGGGCGCGCTCGTGGGCCCGCGCGAGGCGCTCGTCCAGCTTCTCCTTGCCGCCGAGCAGGCAGGAGCCGGGGATCCGTACGTCCTCCAGCACCACCTCCGCGGTGTGCGAGGCGCGGATGCCGTGCTTCTTGAACTTCTGGCCCTGGGACAGGCCGGGGGTGTTCGGCGGGACGATGAAAGAGGCGTGCCCCTTGGTCCCCAGCTCGGGATCGACCACCGCGACGACGATGTGGACGTTGGCGATTCCGCCGTTGGTCGCCCAGGTCTTGGTGCCGTTCAGCACCCATTCGTCCTTGGCCTGGTCGTAGACCGCCCGGGTGCGCATCGAGCCGACGTCGGAGCCGGCGTCCGGCTCGGAGGAGCAGAAGGCGGCCACCTTGACGTCGTCGGGGGTGCCGTACATCTGCGGGATCCAGGTGCCGATCTGCTCCTCGGTGCCGTTGGCGACGACGCCGATGGCCGCGAGTCCGGTACCGACGATGGAGAGCGCGATACCCGCGTCGCCCCAGAAGAGCTCCTCCATCGCCATCGGAATGCCGAGGCCCGTCGGGTCGAAGAACTGCTGGGCGTAGAAGTCCAGCGAGTAGATGCCGACCTTGGCGGCCTCCTGGATGACGGGCCAGGGAGTCTCTTCGCGCTCGTCCCATTCGGCGGCGGCGGGACGCATCACATCGGCGGCGAAGCCGTGGATCCAGTCCCGCACCTGCTTCTGGTCGTCGTTCAGCTCCATGGTGAACTCCGCCATGTCCCCTCCACCTGTCTGTACTCGTCCTTGCGGAAGTTACTAGCGGTAACCTACGCGAAGGCCACAGTGTGTTACCGACGAGTAAGCACTGTCAAGCACCGCCCGCACCGGCCAGGACGCCGGACGGGATGACCACCGATTCGATCGACGGGGTGTGCGGGGTGTTACGTTGCGTGGGCGTCAGGCACATCGCAAGGGCGGGGAGAGAAACACGTCATGGAGACCACTCAGCAGGCCGGTGAGCCCGGAGCGGCCGAACGCCGCCGGCGGGAACTGCTCGAAGCCGCCGACCGGGTCGTGCTCAGGGACGGCCCCAAAGCCTCCATGAACGCGATCGCGGCGGAGGCCGGCATCACCAAGCCCATCCTCTACCGGCACTTCGGGGACAAGGCGGGCCTCTATCAGGCCCTCGCCGTCCGGCACACCGACGCGCTGCTCGACTCCCTGCGGGCCGCGCTCGACGCCCCCGCCGAGCGGCGCCGCCGGGTGGAGGCGACGCTCGACACCTACCTCGCCGCCATCGAGGCCCGCCCGCAGGTCTACCGCTTCCTCATGCACCCGGCCGAGGACTCCCACAGCGCGGAACGCGGCTTCGACGTCGGCCTGCACTCCGCCCCCCTGCTGCGCCGGCTCGGCGAGGAGCTGGCCGAGGTGATCGGCGAACGGGTGGACCTCGGCCCCGGGGGCGAACGCCTCGCCCGGATCTGGGGCCACGGCATCGTCGGCATGATGCACGCGGCCGGCGACTGGTGGCTGGGTGAACGCCCCTGCGAGCGCGCCGACCTGGTCGCGGGCCTCACCGACCTCCTCTGGGGCCGCCTGGCCACCGCCGGCAACCGCAAGGACGGCCCGGGCTTCTAGCCCTCGACCTCGCCGGGGCCCTCCCGGCCCCGCCGGCCACATCCGGCGTCGGCCGACCCCGTCCTCCCAGCCCCGCTGCACCCCTCCCAGGCTCGGGG
>NZ_JBSGZP010000259.1:0-9461 GCF_053611065.1 Streptomyces sp. NPDC054840 | reverse complement strand
CCCGTTCCGTCGGCCGGAGTCCGGCCGGGCCTAAGGCGCTCACGTCGTACGACGCCGCCGCGCCCCCGGCCGTCGCTCGCTCGGCCGGAACACCGTCTCGCCGGCCTCCTTGGCCGCCTCGCGGCGTGCCGCACCGTACTCGGCGAGGGCCTCCGCCAGCTTGGACACCGACGGCTCCGGGGACAGCACGTCCACGCGCAGCCCGTGCTCCTCCGCCGTCTTGGCCGTCGCCGGCCCGATACAGGCGATGACGGTCACGTTGTGCGGCTTCCCGGCGATCCCGACCAGGTTGCGGACGGTCGACGAGGACGTGAAGAGAACGGCGTCGAAGCCGCCGCCCTTGATCGCCTCGCGCGTGTCCGCCGGCGGCGGCGACGCGCGCACCGTCCGGTAGGCGGTGACGTCGTCGACCTCCCACCCGAGCTCGATCAGCCCGGCGACCAGCGTCTCGGTCGCGATGTCCGCCCGCGGCAGGAACACGCGGTCGATCGGGTCGAAGACCGGGTCGTACGGCGGCCAGTCCTCCAGCAGTCCGGCGGCGGACTGCTCACCGCTGGGCACCAGGTCCGGCTTCACACCGAACTCCACGAGCGCGGCGGCGGTCTGCTCGCCCACCGCGGCGACCTTGATGCCGGCGAAGGCGCGCGCGTCGAGCCCGTACTCCTCGAACTTCTCGCGGACGGCCTTCACGGCGTTGACCGAGGTGAAGGCGATCCACTCGTAGCGGCCCGTCACCAGGCCCTTCACGGCGCGCTCCATCTGCTGCGGGGTGCGCGGCGGCTCCACGGCGATGGTCGGCACCTCGTGGGGCACCGCACCGTAGGAACGCAGTTGGTCGGAGAGCGATGCGGCCTGCTCCTTGGTCCGCGGTACGAGGACCCGCCAGCCGAACAGCGGCTTCGACTCGAACCAGGAAAGTTCCTCGCGCCGCGCGGCGGCGCTGTGCTCACCGACCACGGCTATGACGGGCCGGGCGCCCTCGGGCGAGGGGAGCACCTTGCCCTGCTTGAACACCTGGGCGATGGTGCCGAGCGTCGCGCACCAGGTCCGCTGCCGCGTGGTGGTACCGGCGACGGTCACCGTCAGCGGGGTGTCGGGCTTGCGCCCGGCACTCACCAGCTCGGCGGCGGCCGCCGGGACGGTCTCCAGCGTCGCGGACACGACGAGGATGCCGTCGCTCGCGCCCACCTCGCTCCAGCAGCGCGCCGAGGCGGTCTTCGCGTCGACGAACCGCACGTCCGCGCCCTGCTTGTCGCGCAGCGGGACACCGGCGTACGCGGGTACGCCCACCGCGGTCGCGACACCGGGCACCACCTCGAAGGGGATACCGGCGGTAGCGCAGACGAGCATCTCCTCGGCGGCATTGCCGTCGAGCCCGGGGTCGCCCGTGACGGCACGCACGACCCGCCTGCCGGAGCGTGCGGCCTCCATGACAAGATTGGCCGCGTCCCGGATCACCGGGACCCCGGCGGCTGCTGACACTTCATCAGCAATCGTCAGCTGCGGCGTGTCGACGTTCGCCCGCGCATGAGTCCGTACGACCTCGAGCACCTCGGGCTCCGCGATCAGTACGTCCGCGGCGGCGAGCGCCTCGACGGCGCGCAGCGTCAGCAGACCCGGGTCGCCCGGGCCGGCACCGAGGAAGGTGACGCGTCCGTGGGCGGCGACGGCCGGATAGGCGGAGGTGGTCGGAATTGAGGGGTTCAAAGCGATCGCTCCCCCATCAGACCGGCCGCGCCCTTGGCCAGCATCTCGTCCGCGAGTTCGCGGCCGAGCGCCATGGCCTCGTCGTACGACTGGGGCACGGGACCGGTGGTGGACAGCTGCACCAGCGTGGTGCCGTCGAGGGTTCCGACGACGCCGCGCAGGCGCATCTCATTGACAATCTCAGCGTCCGCCAGCAGGTCGGCGAACGCGCCCACAGGTGCGCTGCAACCGGCCTCCAGGGTGGCGAGCAGGGCACGCTCGGCGGTCACGGCGGCCCGGGTGTGCGGGTCGTCGAGTTCGCCGAGCGCGGCGACGAGGTCCGTGTCGGACGCGAGGCACTCCACGGCCAGGGCGCCCTGGCCGGGAGCCGGCAGGACGCTGTCGACGGACAGCAGGTCGGTCGCTTCGTCACCGCGCCCGATCCGGTTGAGACCGGCGGCCGCCAGGACGACGGCGTCGAGCTCTCCGTCTTGGACGAAGCCGATCCGGGTGTCGACGTTGCCGCGGATGGGCACCGTCTCGATCCGCTTGCCGAGCGACAGCGCCAGGTGGTTGAGCTGGGCGGTGCGCCGCGGCGAGCCGGTACCGATCCGGGCACCGTCGGGCAGCTGCTCGAAGGTCAGACCGTCCCGGGCGACGAGTGCGTCCCGCGCGTCCTCGCGGCGCGGCATGGCCGCGATCACCAGGTCGTCGGGCTGCGCGGTCGGCAGGTCCTTCAGCGAGTGCACGGCGAAGTCGACCTCACCGCGCAGCAGCGCGTCACGCAGGGCGGTGACGAACACGCCCGTCCCGCCGATCTGCGAGAGGTGCTCGCGCGAGACGTCGCCGTAGGTCGTGATCTCCACGAGCTCGACGGCCCGGCCGGTGACGGCCCGTACCGCGTCGGCGACGTGCCCCGACTGGGACATGGCCAGCTTGCTCCGCCGCGTACCGAGCCGCAGCGGCTGGTCGGGACGTGTGTTCATGATGCCCGTCCTGGGTCGTCGTCGTTCATCGGATCGGCCGCGTCCGCCCGGCTGACGGAAGCAACCGTCTGAGGGTCGAGGTCGAAGAGTTCGCGCAGCGCTTCCGCGTACCCGGCGCCGCCGGGCTCGCTTGCCAGCTGCTTGACGCGCACGGTCGGCGCGTGGAGGAGCTTGTCCACGACGCGGCGCACGGTCTGGGTGACCTCGGCACGCTGCCGTTCGTCGAGGTCGGGCACCCGTCCGTCGAGCCGCGCCACTTCCATGGCCACGACCTCGGCCGCCATGGCGCGCAGGGCGACCACCGTGGGCGTGATGTGCGCGGCCCGCTGCGCCGCCCCGAAGGCCGCCACCTCCTCGGCGACTATGCCGCGTACGGCGTCGACGTCGGCCGCCATCGGGGCGTCGGCGGACGCCTCCGCGAGCGACTCGATGTCCACGAGCCGGACGCCCGGGATCCGGTGCACGGCCGCGTCGATGTCCCTGGGCATGGCCAGGTCGAGCAGCGCGAGCCGGACGGTGGTCGCGTGGGCCTGCGTACGGGTGCTCCTGCGGGGCTGCCGCTGTGCGGCGGCCTCGCCCTGGTCGGCCCAGGTCCCGTGCAGTTCCAGGGAGTTGGCGTCGACCCCGGTCAGCGCGGAGCGCCCGTCGGGCCCGACGGGGCACCCGTCGGCCTCCACGGGTGCACTGATGGTCCGAGCCGCCCCGGCATCGGCCAGCCGCCTCCCGCCTTCGGCAGCGGCCGCCAGACGAGCCACGACATCGGCCAACTCCAGCCCCGCCCGGGGGCCCCTGCCAGCGGGAGCTGGGGGAGTTTGAGGCGCGGGCTCCGGGGCGGAGCCCCGTTGCTCCGGCCCCGCCTGCGTTTGAGGCGCGGGGTCCGGGGCGGCGCCCCAGGACACGGCGGCCAGCACGTCGTCGGCGCTCAGCACCAGCCCGGTCGCACCGGTGCAGGACACCACCACGTCGACTCGTGTCAGCTCATCGGCGACCCGCGCCATCGGCACGGCCACCGCCGAGACCCCGGTGCCCGAGGCAACCAGAATCTCCGCCAGCCGCTCCGCCCGGTCGGCGGTCCGGTTCGCCACGACGATCTCGGCGACACCGACCCGCGCCAGCGTCGCCGCGGCCAGCGAGGACATCGACCCGGCGCCGATGACCAGCGCCCGCTTGCCCGCGGCCCACTCGGCTACCGGCGTCCGCACGGCGAGCTGCTCCAGTCCGAAGGTCACCAGCGACTGGCCGGCCCGGTCGATCCCGGTCTCGGAGTGCGCCCGCTTGCCGACCCGCAGCGCCTGCTGGAACAGGTCGTTGATCAGCCGCCCGGCGGTGTGGAGCTCCTGCCCCAGCGCCAGCGCGTCCTTGATCTGACCGAGGATCTGCCCCTCGCCGACGACCATCGAGTCCAGGCCGCACGCCACCGAGAACAGGTGGTGCACCGCCCGGTCCTCGTAGTGCACGTACAGGTAGGGGGTGAGTTCCTCCAGCGCGACGCCGCTGTGCTGCGCGAGCAGCGTGGACAGCTCGGCGACGCCGGCGTGGAACTTGTCCACGTCCGCGTACAGCTCGATCCGGTTGCAGGTGGCCAGCACGGTGGCCTCGGTCGCCGGTTCGGCGGCGAGGGTGTCGTGCAGCAGCTTCACCTTGGCATCGGCGGACAGCGAGGCCCGCTCCAGCACGCTCACGGGCGCGCTGCGGTGGCTCAGTCCCACGACGAGCAGGCTCATGCCGGCATCACCGCCGGCACGTCGCCCTCGGGCCCGCCCTTGCGCGTCTCGGCGGCGCTGCGCCCGGCCGGCGGCACGACGGCCGCGGCGGGTGCGGCGCCGCCCACGGAGGAGCCGCCGGCGGCAGCGGCGGCCGCTTCCTCACCGGCCTTGCGCTGCTCGTGGAAGGCGAGGATCTGGAGCTCGATGGAGAGGTCGACCTTGCGCACGTCCACGCCGTCGGGCACGGACAGCACGGTGGGCGCGAAGTTCAGGATGGAGGTGACGCCTGCCGCGATCAGCCGCTCGCTGACCTGCTGGGCGGCGCCGGCGGGCGTCGCGATGACCCCGATCGAGACGCCGTTCTCCTCGATGATCTTCTCCAGGTCATCGGTGTGCTGCACGGACATGCCGGCGACCGGCTTGCCGGCCATCGCCGGGTCGGCGTCGATCAGGGCCGCGACGCGGAAGCCGCGCGCGGAGAAGCCGCCGTAGTTGGCGAGGGCGGCGCCGAGGTTACCGATGCCGACGATGACGACCGGCCAGTCCTGGGTCAGGCCGAGCTCGCGGGAGATCTGGTAGACGAGATACTCGACGTCGTAGCCGACGCCGCGGGTCCCGTAGGAACCGAGGTACGAGAAGTCCTTGCGCAGCTTCGCGGAGTTGACTCCGGCGGCGGCCGCGAGCTCCTCGGAGGACACCGTGGGCACCGATCGCTCGGAGAGCGCGGTGAGGGCACGCAAGTACAGCGGAAGCCGGGCGACAGTGGCCTCGGGAATACCTCGGCTGCGGGTCGCCGGTCGGTGAGTTCGGCCAGTTGCCACGATGCTCCTGCGGGATGAGCGGGGCTGCAGGCGGCCACTTGTCCCAGGACCGCCCCGTCGACAGCAGGCTATGCCTTTGTGAACGCGTGCACAAAGATTGTGTCCGGTTTGTCCGTCCAAAGTGACCGGGGTCACGCAACTCCGGCACGTAAGGCCGGAACCATCGGCACGCCGAACCCGTTCAAATCCCAAAGGGGGCAAAACCGTGCACACCCCTCACAGATACGCCCCCGAGACCCCATAAATCGCCCATGATGGTAACCGGGCAGAAGGTCAGGCCTCCAACGCCCGCCGGAGCCGGTCAGGGTTCACCCTCCAGAAGGTGTGCTGCTCGCCGTCCACGAGCACGACCGGAATCTGCTCCCAGTGCAGCCGGTAGAGCTCCTCGTCCTGCGAGATGTCCTTCTTCTCCCATTGCGCACCCGTCTCGACGCACACCTTCGCGACCACCTCCTCCGCCTCGTCGCACAGGTGGCACCCCGGCTTCCCGATGAGCGTCACCGTCCGCTCACCGGGACGCTTCTTTTCCTTACGGCGCAACAGAGGGCTCATGCCACCCATTCTCCCGCGCCCTCACGTAACAGCGGCGCCCCGAAGAGTTCACGCCTCCGCATCCCATCGGTTCGGGAACTCCCGAACACTGTGGCTATGCTCGCGTCATGGCCGCTCTCGGATGGCTCCCCCCTCGTCGGCGCTCCGCCACCGCACGCAGCGTGTTGGCGGGCGAGGCCTCGGCCGAGGCCGCCCGCAAGACCGCTCTGGCCGAGGCCCCACCGTTCACCGAACCCGAAACGGAACCGGAAACCCTCACCGAAGAGGGCCCGGGACAGACCCCGGAAGAGCCCGTCTTCCCGGTCGCCGGCGACGATCTCGCCGCCGCCTTCTTCGACCTCGACAACACCGTCATGCAGGGCGCCGCGATCTTCCACTTCGGCCGCGGCCTCTACAAGCGCGAGTTCTTCCGCCGCCGCGAGCTCGCCCGCTTCGCCTGGCAGCAGGCCTGGTTCCGGCTCGCCGGGGTCGAGGACCCCGAGCACATGCAGGACGCCCGCGACAGCGCCCTGTCCATCGTCAAGGGCCACAAGGTCTCCGAACTGATGGCGATCGGCGAGGAGATCTACGACGAGTACATGGCCGAGCGGATCTGGCCGGGCACCCGCGCCCTGGCCCAGGCCCACCTCGACGCCGGCCAGAAGGTGTGGCTGGTCACGGCCGCCCCCGTGGAGACGGCCACGATCATCGCCCGCCGCCTCGGCCTGACCGGCGCCCTGGGCACCGTCGCCGAGTCCGTCGACGGGATCTACACCGGCCGCCTGGTCGGCGAGCCGCTGCACGGCCCGGCGAAGGCGGAGGCGGTACGCGCCCTGGCCGCCGCCGAGGGGCTGGACCTCGAACGCTGCGCCGCGTACAGCGATTCGCACAACGACATCCCGATGCTGTCGCTGGTCGGACATCCATACGCGATCAATCCCGATACAAAACTGCGCAAACATGCCCGCACCAACGACTGGCGGCTGCGCGACTATCGGACCGGCCGCAAGGCCGTGAAGGTCGGCGTCCCGGCGGCCGCCGGCGTCGGCGCGATCGCGGGCGGCGCGGCCGCGGCCATCGCCCTGCACCGCCGCCGCAAGTAACCACACCAGGCCCGGGAGCCCACGCGCCCCGGGCCCGCCCGGACCTTGGGCCCGTACCCGGGCATCCGCTCACCTCTACCCGCGCCCCGGGCGCGGCACTCGGGCATGCCCGACTCGGTCGCGGGACCCCATGGAAGCGTCCATTCCGCGTATCCAAGTGATCAAGAATCGATCACCAACTGCGACTGAATATGCCCTGGACACGCAACAGAAGTGTCGGAACCGGTGATTTGAGCAACTGGGTGTAGCGCCGCCTGTACGAAGCGTTATTCTCCTCAAACGCATGCCACCGGTCACCTGTCGCCACGATGGATGAACGGTCCCGCACTGCACGTGATGGAAGCTCTGCCTCTGGGAGTCCCGTGTACCCACCTGTCGGGGTTGACGCCTCGGGCCTGGCTCAGCTGCGCGCAACGGTCCTCGACCACCTGCGCGGCTTCGTCCCCACCGCGTACGCCGTCCCCGCCTTCGCCGCCGCGGTCCCTGCCGGCCTCGGCCCGGCCGGTCCTTGCTATGCCCTGACCGACGGCGGCGCGACGGTGGGCAGACGAGGTCGCGCCGCCGGCGGCTCGAACGCCTCCGCCACCGGCACTCAGGCCACCACCCACCGCCGCCCCACGGCGGACAGCGACCAGGCCCGCATGATGGACCTGGTCGAACGCGCCCAGGCGGGCGAGGCCGAGGCCTTCGGCCGCCTCTACGACCAGTACAGCGACACGGTCTACCGGTACATCTACTACCGCGTCGGCGGTAAGGCGACCGCGGAGGACCTCACCAGCGAGACGTTCCTGCGCGCCCTGCGCCGGATCTCCACCTTCACCTGGCAGGGCCGTGACTTCGGCGCCTGGCTCGTGACGATCGCCCGCAACCTGGTGGCGGACCACTTCAAGTCCAGCCGGTTCCGGCTGGAGGTCACCACCGGCGAGATGCTCGACGCGAACGAGGTCGAGCGCAGCCCCGAGGACTCCGTCCTGGAGTCCCTCTCCAACGCGGCCCTGCTGGAGGCCGTACGCAAGCTCAATCCGCAGCAGCAGGAGTGCGTGACCCTGCGCTTCCTGCAGGGCCTCTCGGTCGCCGAGACGGCCCGGGTGATGGGGAAGAACGAGGGCGCCATCAAGACGCTCCAGTACCGGGCGGTGCGCACTCTGGCCCGCCTCCTTCCCGAAGACGCCCGCTGACCCTCCGACACCACACAACCTCACATTCGGTGACCCCTCGATGACGCTGTGGTCAGATCATCCTTCGTCCGTAACCCAAGTGCCGCGACGCTCGTTATGCGGGATGCAGGCTCCCTGTGGACACGCTTTGCCCGAAGCCGCTCACTCGAAAGTGTGGATGTGCTCAAGGCAGGCAACCTTCCGGACACCTTGGGGAGTCGATCGTCATGACGAGAGGAGGTGCCGCCAGTGATCGCGAACGTGACCCCGCACCGGCGGGCGAACGCCTTCGCCCAGGCCCTGGAGGATCGGACCCCGTCCGACCTTCCAGATCCGGACTCGGCGGCCGAGCAGTCCGAGGCACCTGCCGAACCTGCCGACCACGACCGGCTGTTGGCCCTGGCGAGCGTGCTCGGCGAAAGAATGCCGCGCCCCGTGCTGGACCCCCAGGTCAAAGTGGTGCAACGAGCCCAGCTCATTGCCGCCATGGAGGCCATGGTGCTGGAGGAGAGGGCCGGGGGCGGTGCCGCTTCGGACCCTCAGGTGCCCGAACAGCGGACCGGCCGCGGCGCCCACCGGGCGACTTCGCTCCGGAAATTGCGGCCCCGCTCCCGCTGGTCCAAGGGCATCGCAGCGGGCGGCCTCACCGTGGGTGTGGCCGCCGGGGCCTTCAGCGGAGTGGCCGCTGCCAGCACCGACGCCCTGCCCGGTGATCACCTCTACCCCGTGAAGCGGGGCATGGAGGACCTGAAGCTGGGGATGGCCGACGACGACGCGGACCGGGGCGAGCTCTATCTCGACCAGGCCTCGAACCGTCTGTCGGAAGCCCGTCGGCTGATGGAACGAGGCCGGCTGGGCGACCTGGACCACGAGTCCCTGGGCGCGATCCGCCGGGCCCTGGCGGGTGTGAAGCACGACGCGGAGGAAGGCCACCGCCTCCTCCAGGCCGCGTACGAACGGGACGGCTCGCTCGGCCCGATCCAGAAGCTGTCGTCGTTCTCCCGCTCCCACCGCGACACGTGGGGCAAGCTCCGCGAGAAGCTCCCGGCACAGCTCACGGACGTGGGCGGTGAGGTGGAGTCGGTCTTCCAGGCCATAGACGAAGACGTGGCGCCGCTGCAGAACCTGCTCCCCAAGGCACCGGAGCAGAGCCGCGGCACCGGAGGCACCCCCGGCCAGTCCGCCAGGCCGGGCACCCCCAGCGGCGCCCACCAGTCCGCCCCGGCCGCCGGCACGCCGTCCGGCAGCCCTGCCGCGCCGTCCCCCTCGGGGAGCTCCCGGCCCCCCGCCGGCGGCCTCCTCGGCGGTACGGGCGACCTGCTCAACCCGCCCGCGGGTCAGTCGGCGGCGCCCTCATCGGGCACCCCGGAGGACCCGAAGCCGGACATCACCATCCCGCCCCTGCTTCCGGGGCTCCTCCCGGGCCTGGGCCTGGGCGCGGAGGACGCCGAGTAACAGGAAGGGGCGGGGC
>NZ_JBSGZP010000258.1:0-9481 GCF_053611065.1 Streptomyces sp. NPDC054840 | reverse complement strand
GCGCTGCACGGGTGACACCAGCTGCAGCTCCGCCTTCGCCGGGTAGGTCCCCGTGCCCTTGAAGGTCCACAACAGGTGCAGCCGGGCCTCCCGCTGACCGCGCGGCACCCGCTCGGTCAGCTGCTCGGACCGGGTGCCGTCGCTGCGCACCCACCGGTAGGTGAGGATGCCGGGGCGCCCGTCGGTCGCCACGACGGCCACCACATCGGCCGCCGCGTCACAGGCCGGGCCCTTGGGATCGGTGCTCACGGCCACGTCCCGGACCTCGATGCCGGGGCCGAGCCGCTGCCACCCGAGGTACGCGAGGACCCCGGCCAGGACCAGCGCCGCGAGGGCGTACCGCCGCAAGCCCGCCAGGCGGCGCCGCCGGGGCGGCGGAACGAGGGCCGGCACGGCGTCGACGGGGAACGGCGCGGGCATGGCCGCGGTGACCCCGGGACCGAACCGGAGCACGGAGCCCTCGACCCGGTCGGGAGCCACCGGCTCCACCGCGGTCACGGGCTGGACCGCGGTGACGGATTCCCCCCCGGACCCCGGCTGGACCACGGTCACCGGCTCCGCCCCGGCCGGCGGGCCGCTGAACCAGTGGCTGCCGAGGACGGTGGCGCTGTAGTCGTCGCCCTCGGGGGCGGCGGAACCGCTCATCGGGGCACCTCCTGGTCCGTGCAGCGCAGCAGGTACTGCGAGGCCGACGCGGACTTGTTTCCGGCGGTGGGCTTGGTGGTGACGCGGACGCCGCCGTAGCAGCCGTGGCCGCGCGAGAAGGTGTGGGACCTGACCTCGGTGGCCGTCGAGCCGGCCGGGACCACGAACGACTCCGTGCCGTCAGGGACGGAGTAGGAGCCCTGGGCACCGCCCAGGAACCACTCCACCGTCACGGTGACCGAACCGGCGCCCTGGGAGGCGACCGAGATCGTCGCGTCGCCCCGGTAGACCCCGGTCCTGAGCGACACGGACACGTCCGTGACCTTCAGCGTGGGCGTCGGTGTCGGGGTCGGCGTGGGCGACCAGCTCACCGTCGGCTTCGGGGTGGGGCTCGGCGACCACGACGGAGAAGCCGACGGCGACGGGGACGCGGACGGCGACGGGCTCGGGGACGCGGAAGGGCTCGGACTCGGCGAAGGGGAGGCGGATTCGCTCGGGCTCGGGCTGGGCGAGGGCGATCCGGGCGGGGCCGCGCTCGTGGTGGCGAAGGCGCTCACCGCCGAGGCCGCGTCCGGGGCCGCGCCGATCGCGTCCGTCGTCAGGACCAGTACGGTTCCCAGCACCAGCGCCACGCCCGCCGCGAGCCAGCCGCGACGCCCCGGGGCCCAGCCGGAACCGCCGGGCACCGTGGTCGAAGCGACATCCGTGGTACCCGCCGCCGGGCCGCCCGCCGACGGGAACAGCAGCGGTAGCAGGGCGGCCAGCGCCGCCAGCTTGCGCTGTCCGCGTTCCTCCCACTCGGGCCCGTACGCCGCCAGCGCCACGCCCTCCAGCTCGGCCACGAACGCCTCGGCGTTCTCCGGCCGCTGCTCGGGTGCCTTCGCGAGGCCGCGCCGGATCAGCGGACGTACGGGCTCGGGCGCCTCGGTCTCCGGTACCGGCGCCTCGATGTGCTGGACGGCGAGCTCGGCGAAGTTCTCCCCGTCGTAGGGCTTGCGGCCGGTGAGGCACTCGAAGAACGTCGCCGTCGCCGCGTACACGTCGGCCGCGGGCGAGGCCGGCCGGCCCTGCCACTGTTCGGGAGCCATGTAGGCGGGGGTTCCGGCCACGCCGGGCGTGCTGCCCCGGTTCGCCGCGATCCCGAAGTCCACCAGCTTCGACGAACCGTCCGGCGCGACCAGGACGTTCTCCGGCTTGTAGTCGCGGTGGACCACGCCGGCCCGGTGCGCCGCCGCGAGCCCGAGCAGGGAGCCCTTGAGGACCACCAGCGCGGCCTCGGCATCGGCCCGCCCTGACTGCTTCAGCAGGGCGCGCAGGGAGATGCCGTCCACCAGCTCCATGACGATGGCCGCGCCGCCGGACGCCTCCACGTACTCGTAGAGCCTGACCACGTACGGGGTCTCCAGCCCGCCCAGGAGACGGGCCTCAGCCCGGAACTCCCCGACGAACGCCGGATCCTGGCGCAGCCGGTCGCTGAGGTACTTCACCGCGACCGGGGTGCCCGTACCGTCGTGGACGGCGAGCACCACGCGGCCGCTGCCGCCCGAACCGAGCTCACGGACCTCTGTGTAACCGGGGACCGACCATGCCGCCCGCGTGTCGTTCATCGTTCCTGCCCCCTGCCTGCCGTGTGGCGCCGCATCGCTCGGACGACCGGTCCCGGACCGGCGTCCACCGGCCCTCCCGGGACCGGACGCCCCCTGGGACGTGGTTTCCGCCGTGGCCGGTTCCCAACCACGGCGGATGGCTCAGGCCGCGGCCGGCATCGCGCCGATCATGGCGTGCAGCCGGTCGGCCGCAGCCAGACCGAAGGCCGGATCGTTGATGTGCGTGTCGTAGTCGTACAGCCTGGTGGCACTTCCCCGCAGGCCCTCGCGCAGCGCCGAGAACAAGGCCCGGTCCGCGCCGGCGTCATGGTACGGCCCACCCGGCGCGCCGAGCGTGGACAGTCCACGGAGCGGGACGCAGACCGCCGTGGGTCCGTTCGCCACGCGCAGTTTGGCGGCGACCCGGCGCCCGAGTTCCGCGCACTCGGCCGCGGTCGTACGGGTCACCGTGATGGACGGATTGTGGACGTGGACACCCCGGTCACGGACCTGCCGGGGCAGGCTCTCCAGCGGGCCGAACTTCACCATGTCCAACGCCCCCAGGCTCACCACCTGCGGGATTCCGGCCCGCCCGGCCGCGCTGAGCCGGTCGGGCCCCGCGCTGAGGATGCCCCCGCACAGGTCGTCGGCGAGCTCGCTGAGGGTGAGGTCGAGGACGCCCGCCAAAACCCCCTGGCCCGCCAGGGTCTCCAGGGTGCGGCCACCGGTGCCGCTGACATGGAAGACCAGTACCTCGTAGCCGAGTTCCGTCAGCCGCTCACGCGCCGCGTCCACCCCGGCCGTGGTCACGCCCGCCATGCTCGCCGCGATCAGCGGGCGGCCGCCCGTGCCCAGCAGGGGCGGGCGGCCCTCCGGGGAGGTGTGGGCGTAGGCCCGGGCCATCCCCGTGATCGCCGCCACGGCGTTCGCCAGGACCGGTGCGGAGACGCTGTTGATCCCCGCGATGTCCACGACGCTGTACATCATGGTGATGTCCGAGGAGCCCACGTAAGGACGGACGTCCCCGGACGCCATGGACGAGACCATCAGTTTGGGTACGCCCAGCGGCAGGGCGCGCATCGCCCGGGTGGCGATGGAGGTGCCGCCGCTCCCGCCGACGGCGAGCACCCCGTGCAACCTGCCCTCGGCGTGCAGGCGTAAGAGGATCGCCTCCGCGCCCCTCGCCATGGTGGTCACGGCCGCACCCCGGTCGGCGGCCGTGCGCAGTTCCGACAGTTCCGTACCCGCTGCCTCGGCCACCGCGTCACGCGGGACGTCGGCGGGCACCCGGGGTTCACCCATGATTCCTGTGTCGACCAGTACCACTTCGACGCCGGCGCGCAGCAGCCTCTCGCGCAGCCAGCCGTACTCCACACCCTTGGTGTCCAAGGTTCCCACCAGCACGACGTTCGTCATGTGTGCAATGTCCATGCAGGTAAGGGTGTTGGCAAGTGCAAGTGTGGGTCAAACCTTCAGGAGCCCCAACAGCCGCTCCAGGAACGGAAGTTGGGAGGGGATCAGCATGTTTTGCGCCAGTGGGGGAGCAAACCAGGCCACCCGGTCCAGCTCCGGGAACTCCTGAATGTTCCCGGAGTGCGGCGGCCACTCCATCGAGAAGGTGCCGGGCACCATCAGCGCGGGGTCGAGATCCGCCTCCACCGCCCAGATGGTCACCAGCTTTCCGCTGGTCAGCCGCACCTCGCCCAGCGGCAGGTACGTGCCCTCCGGCGGCGGCAGCCCGATCTCCTCGGTGAATTCCCGGCGGGCCGCGTTCCGCGGAGTCTCCTCCGGCCCGTATTCACCCTTGGGGATGGCCCAGCCACCGGCTTCCCGCCCGGCCCAGAGCGGGCCGCCCATGTGTCCGAGGAGTACCTCGACACCGGGCTGCGACTCCGGACCGGTCCGCCGGAAGAGGAGCAGTCCGGCACTGCGTTTGTGCGTCATGGGTCCATCCATGCCCCGTACGGACCCGCGCCAATGACGCGCGGTACGCGTGCCGCCGTCAGTGGTCGTGCGGGCCCTGCCGGTGGACCGGACCGTGCGCGTCCGCGCAGTGCGCGTCGGACGCGCCCCCGCCCGCGCGGCCGACGGTGAGGAGGGAGTCCTGCGCATGGTCCACCTGGAGGGTGGTGTGCGTGATCCTGTACTCCTTGTCGAGCAGCCCCTCCAGGTCCCGGCGGACGGCGTGGCAGTCGCCCGCCGGCTCCACCAGCACGTGCGCGGACAGCGCCGCCTGACCCGAGGTGATCGTCCATATGTGCAGGTCGTGGACCTCGGTGACGGGCGGGTGCCCGGCCAGCCGGTCGCCGACCACGTCCGGGTCCACATGGGCCGGAGCGGCCTCCAGGAGGATCCGGCCGGACTCGCGGACCAGCCCGTAACCCGCCTTGATCATCAGCACCACCACGACCAGCGTGGCGATCGCGTCCGCCTGCCGGAAACCGGTGGTCAGTACGATCAGACCGGCGATCGCGGTCCCGATGAAGGCGAACAGGTCGTTCAGGATGTGCTGGTAGGCGCCCTCGACGACGAGCGTGGAACGGTTCGCCCGGGAGATGCACCAGGCCGCCGCCACATTGACGACGATGCCCGTGAGCGCCGTCAGCACGACGAGCCCGCCCTCCACGGGCGGCGGGTCCATCAGCCGCCGCACCGCCTCGTACGCCAGCCAGAGCGCCAGCAGGATCAGCGTCAGCCCGTTCGCCTGGGCGGAGAGTATCTCCGCCCGCTTGAGGCCGAACGTGAAGCCGCCGCGTGCGGGGCGCGCGGCCAGCCGCATGGCGATCAGCGCCAGGACGATCGAGACGGCGTCGGTCAGCATGTGGGCCGCGTCCGAGATCAGGGCCAGCGAGTTGGCCATGACACCGATGACCACCTCGACGGCCATGAACCCACCGATCAGGGCGAGCGCGATCGCCAGCCAGCGCCGGTCGGCGTCGGCCGACACGCCGTGACTGTGGCCTCCGGGTCCGTGGCTGTGTCCTCCGGGTCCGTGGCCGTGACCATCGGACCCGGGTCCGTGTCCGTGGCCGTCGTGCTCGTCGTCGTGACCGCTCATGTCGTCCCCCGTCTCGTCGCGGCACCCGTGTGTTCGGTTCCGTCGCGTGAAGTGAAGCGCACCCCGGCAGGATCGGCAAAGGCTGCAACGGGGACCGTTGTCATTACCCATAAGAGGGCTCTGACCTGCGGCGATGTCTGACCGGTGCCGGACCTTCAGGATCGTGGGAAAATCTGTTCATGGTCCAGCGCCCCGGTGTGCCGACCGCGCCCCAGCTCGTCCTGGTGACCGACTGGGGCGCGACGGAGATGGCTCCCGACCGGATCTACCACGTCGGTCGGGACCCCCTGTGCGAGATCTGCCTCGACGACGCCCGCGTCTCCTGGCACCACGCGATCCTGCGTCCCGACGGCGACCACTGGACGCTGGAGGACGAGGGCAGCACCAACGGCACCTACGCCGACGGCCACCGGGTCCACGAGTGGAGCGTCGGCGTCGGCACCGAACTGCGCTTCGGCAGCCTCGACGACGGGCCGCGCGCCGCCGTCATCGACCCGGCCCCCCCGCCACCCGCCGCGGCGGCCACCGGTCGGCCCTCCCAGGTCGCGAATCCGGCCAGGACCGGTACCTTCCGGCAGCCGACGACCGTACGACCGCTGCCCGTCCGTACCGCCGTCCGCATCGGCCGTGCTCCCGACAGCGACCTCGTCGTCGACGACCTCACCGTGTCCCGCCGGCACGCCGAACTGCACGCCCTCGCGGACGGCAGCTACGAGATCGTCGACCTCGGCAGTCACAACGGCACCTACCTCAACGGCGCCGCCGTGACCCGGGCCACCCCCGTCACCGAGGGCGACATCGTCGGCATCGGCCACTCGGTCTTCTGCCTCGTCGGTGACCAGCTCCAGGAGTACGTGGACACCGGCGAGGTCTCCCTCGACGTCCAGGGCCTCACCGTCGCCGTCGACCGCGGCCGCAAGATCCTCCTCGACGAGGTCTCCTTCCCGGTCGGCGCCAAATGCCTGCTCGCCGTCGTGGGCCCCAGCGGAGCCGGCAAATCCACCCTGCTCGGCGCACTGACCGGCCTGCGCCCCGCCGACCGGGGCACCGTCCTGTACGACGGGCGCGATCTCTACCGCGACTACGCCGAGCTGCGCAGCCGCATCGGCCTCGTCCCGCAGGACGACATCCTGCACTCCCAGCTCACCGTCCGGCGCGCCCTCACCTACGCCGCCGAACTGCGCTTCCCGCAGGACACCGCCAAGGCCGAACGGCAGGCCCGGGTCGACGAGGTGATCGGTGAGCTCGGCCTCGAACAGCGCGCCGACCAGCCCATCCACAGCCTCTCCGGCGGCCAGCGCAAACGCGTCTCCGTCGCCCTGGAACTGCTCACCAAGCCCTCCCTGCTCTTCCTGGACGAGCCCACCTCCGGCCTCGACCCCGGCATGGACCGCTCGGTGATGAACATGCTGCGCGTCCTCGCGGACGACGGCCGCACGGTCATCGTCGTCACCCACAGCGTCCTCAACCTCGAAGGCTGCGACCGCCTCCTGGTCCTCGCGCCGGGCGGGCGCATCGCGTACTACGGTCCCCCCGGGGAGGCCCTCGGCTTCTTCGGCTTCGAACAGTGGCCCGAGGCCTTCGAAGCCTTCGAGAACCAGCGCGACCGCGACTGGGCCACGGAGTACCAGGCCTCGCCGCTCCACCGCCGCCACATCGACGTCACCGCCAACCGGCCCCCACTCACGGCGCGGGCCGAGCGGGCCGCCGGTGTCCCACTGCAGCCGCCCCCCAAGGCCCAGAGCTGGGGCTCCCAGCTCTCCACCCTGATCCGCCGGTACGCCGCCGTGCTCAGGTCCGACCGCACCTTCCTGATCATCATGGTCGCGCTGCCGTTCGTCATGGGCGCCATGACCCGCGCACTCGCCGGCAACTCCCTCAACGCCGAAACGGCGCTGAACGCCCTGTTCATCCTGTGCGTGGGCGGCGTCCTGATCGGCGCCGCCAACGCGGTGCGCGAACTCGTCAAGGAACGCGTCATCTACCGGCGCGAGCGCTCCGTGGGCCTGTCCCGGTCCGCCTACCTGATGTCCAAGGTCGTGGTCCTCGGCGCGGTCACCGTCGCCCAGGCCGTGGTCCTCACCCTCGTCGGCCTCGCCGGAGTCACCATCAACGCTCCCGGCGGCCAGGGCCTCTTCATGCCACCACTGATCGAGATCACCCTCGCCGTCGCCCTGCTGTCCGTCACCGCGATGCTGCTCGGCCTGCTGATCTCCGCCCTGGTGACCAAGGAGGAGGTCACCATGCCGCTGCTGGTCCTCCTCACGATCGTCCAGGTCGTCTTCTGCGGCTCCCTGCTGAAACTCACCGGCGTCCCGGTCATCGAACAGCTGGCCTGGTTCGTACCGGCCCGGTGGGCCATGGGAGCGATGGCGGGCACCATCGACCTCGGCGCGATCGTGCCCGGCAAGATCACTCAGGACCCGCTGTTCGACCACGAGGCCCACCTGTGGCTCCTCGAAATGGGCATGCTCGTCGTCCTTTCCGTGCTGTTCGGCGTGCTGGTCGCCCGGCTGCTGCGCCGCCACGAGCCGACCATCATGCGGAAGTAGGCCTCATGAGCAGCCCGCTGGGATACCCCGGAGGCGAGGTGGCGGACTTCCGTCCCACCCATGTGGTGCCGCAGGAGGGACTGTCCGCCTGGGAGGCGCCCGACGTCTCCCGGCCGACCGTGCCCCTGGACCCGTTCCTGCCCGTGCAACTGCTGTCCCGGCGCGGGGAGTGGGGGGAGGTCCTGTGCGCCAACGGCTGGTCCGCCTGGGTGGACGGACGGCTGCTCGTCGCCGTGCCGCACCCGCCGCCGACGGCCGGCGGACGGCCCCCGGTCCGCTCCGAGGACCCGCGGCCCCTGCTCACCCGCGGCTCCGAGGCTCTCGAACGCTACCGGCGGGCCGTGGACGAGCTCGCCTCGGGACGGATCGACACCGACGCCTTCCGCCGCTCCGTACGCGGACTGCGGGCCGGCGTGGTCATCGACGGGGAGTCGGTGTGGCTCTACGACGAGAATTCGGGCAGGTGGCTGTACGACGACGGGGACCGCATGACGACTTACGCGGTCGTCGCCGGCCCGGGTGGCCCGGCCGCCCCCGACCCCGGGCCACAGCGGCCGCCCGCCGAGCCGCCGCCCACGGCAGCGCATCCGGGCGGCGCGGGCGCCGTACGGAGGGAACCGACACCGACCGAGGCGGTCGGAGTCCCGCCCGAACGGCCCGGAGACCAGCCCGAGCGGTCAGCGGCCCATGACCCGACCCGGATCGTGGACACCCGCGACCCCGGAGGCGGCTGACGGTGGACGAGGAACGCGCGGAGCCCGCCGGCGGGTCCCCCACCGACCTGCGCGGGCAGGAGATCGCCGGGTACCTGGTGGAGAGCGAGATCGGGCGCGGCGGCATGGCCGTCGTCTACGAGGCACGGGACCTGCGCCTCGACCGGCGGGTGGCACTGAAACTGCTGGCCCCCGAACTCGCCCGGAACGCTACCTTCAGGCAGCGGTTCGCCCATGAGTCGAAGGTCGCCGCGACCATCGAGCACCCGCATATCGTGCCCGTGTTCGAGGCGGGGGAGGCGGACGGGCTGCTCTACATCGCCATGCGCCTCGTCGAGGGTCCGGACCTGCGGGTGATGCTGGACCGGACGGGCCCCCTGCCGGTGGGGACCGCCGCGCGGATCGCCGGCCAGGTGGCCTCCGCGCTGGACGCGGCCCACGCGCACGACCTGGTCCACCGGGACGTGAAACCGGGCAACATCCTGATCGCGCCGGGCACAGACCGGGACCACCCGGAACACGCCTACCTCACGGACTTCGGACTGACGAAGAAATCGCTGTCACTCACCGGGTTCACGACCGACGGCCAGTTCGTCGGGACCGTGACCTACGTGGCGCCGGAACAGATCTCCGGCAAGCCGGTGGACGGCCGCTGCGACGTCTACAGCCTCGGGTGCGTCGTCTACGAGGCTCTCGCAGGGGAACCGCCCTTCCAGCGGGACGACGACATCGCCCTGCTGTGGGCCCATCAGTACGACGCCCCGCCACCGCTGAGCGCACGGCGGCCGGACCTGCCGGAGGCCGTGGACGAGGTACTGGCGAAGGCGCTGGCCAAGTCACCGGACGACCGGTGGAACAGCTGTCTGGAGTTCACCGGAGCCCTGCGGCGGGCGGGGGAGGGCGGCGGCCCACCGCCGACGGCCGGGG